>NZ_JAUF01000035.1:0-76113 GCF_000585455.1 Microbacterium sp. MRS-1 | reverse complement strand
CCTCCGGGCCGGCGGCGGCCCACGCGAGCCGCTGGGCCGCCACGAAGCTTGCCAGTCGCTGGGAAATGGCCTCGATTGGGTCGGCGGAAGCGTGCACGGGCCTAGCCTAGTTCTCGACCGCACGCGTAGAATCGACCGCACGAGATGCCGGTCCGAAACGGCGAGGAGGGGGCAGCATGCCGCTGTCAGAGCAGGAGCAGCGTCTGCTCGATGAGATGGAACGTCATCTCATGAACAAGGACGCAGACGTCGTGAGCGCGTCCCGAGACGGCCGCACCCTCAGCTATCGCAACATCGTGTACGGAACCATCCTCGTGCTGGTGGGTCTGGGCGGACTCATCGCAGGTGTCTCCACCGGCATCATCGCCATCGGCGTGATCGCCTTCCTGGTGATGGTGGGTGGCGTCGTTCTGGCCGCCACTCCCGCGAAGGGACTTGCCGCGCTCAAGACGTCGCCGGAGCACAAGGGGCAGCGCAAGCCCTCCCGTGCCGGATCGTCGTCCTTCATGGACCGCATGAACGACCGCTGGGACCGCCGCCAAGACGGATCCTGACCGCAGCACACCGCACGACACGAAGAGCACCGACCGAGAGGTCGGTGCTTTTTTTGTGCCCGCCGGCGGTGACGCGCTCCGACACTCGGCCCCGTCGTCGCCCCGTGAGGGAGCTCCGGGGAGCGCGGCGCCCAGGAAGTCATAGTCAGGTGGAGGAAAGTGGAGTAAAGTGGTGCGCACCTTGATCGGGCCGGAGGAAGGGGGAGTCGCCGATGCTGTTGGGCACCTACACCCCCAAGCTCGACGACAAGGGCCGCGTCATCCTTCCGGCGAAGTTCCGTACCGACCTGGGCGACGGGGTCGTCGTGACTCGAGGCCAGGAGCGCTGCCTCTACGTGTTCAGCACGAAGGAATTCGAGCGGGTTTACGAGAAGATCCGCGAAGCGCCCCTGACCAACAAGCAGGCGCGCGACTTCCAGCGCATGTTCCTGTCGGGCGCCAGCGACGAGAAGCCCGACAGCCAGAGCCGCATCACCATCCCCCCGCACCTGCGCGCCTACGCCAACCTCGGCCGCGAGCTCGTGGTCACGGGCGTCGGCGCTCACGCGGAGATCTGGGATGCGCAGGCATGGAACGCCTACGCAGACAGCAACGAAGACAGCTACTCGGACATGGAGCAGGAGGTGATCCCGGGCCTCTTCTGAGCCGTGGCCGTGACTCCCAGCCGCACGCCCTGACACACTTCCCCGGTGTCAGGTCAGGCGGATGGGGATCACGACTCCGGCTCACGCCCGCCTCATCATGAGCACCTCCGACATCCACACCCCGGTCCTCCTCGAGCGCTGCGTCGAGCTGCTCTCGCCGGCCCTCGCCCACCCGGGCGCCGTTCTGGTCGACGCGACCGAGGGAATGGGCGGGCACTCCGAGGCCCTGCTGGAGCGCTTCGGTGACATCCGCCTCATCGGGCTCGATCGCGACACCGACGCCCTGCGGATCGCGGGGGAGCGGCTGGCGCGCTTCGGCGACCGTGTCACGCTCGTGCACACCGTCTACGACGGGATCGCCGCGGCCGTGCGCTCCGCCGGCGTCGACCGGGTCGACGGCATCCTCTTCGACCTCGGTGTCTCGTCGCTGCAGCTCGACGACGCCGATCGCGGGTTCGCCTATTCGCGGGACGCGCCGCTGGACATGCGCATGGACCAGACCGCCGGCACGACGGCAGCGGAGATCGTCGCGACCTACGGTGAAGGCGATCTGCGCCGCATTTTCGAACGCTACGGCGAAGAGAAGCTCGCCGGACGCTACGCCCGGGCCATCATCTCCGCGCGCGCCGACGCTGCGATCGAGCGCTCCGGGCAGCTTGTCGACATCCTCGTGGCGGCGACGCCGGTCGCGGTGCAGCGCGAGGGACGCGGCCACCCCGCCAAGCGCGTCTTCCAGGCCCTTCGCATCGAGGTGAACGCCGAGCTGTCGGTGCTGGAGCGTGCCCTGCCGCCGAGCATGGACCTGTTGAACGTGGGCGGACGCATCGTCGTGATGAGCTACCAGTCCCTCGAGGATCGTCTCGTCAAGCGCGTGTTCGCGGATGCCGCGGCATCCACCGCGCCGGCGGGACTGCCCGTCGAGCTTCCCGAGCACGCTCCGCGATTCCGGCTCGTGGTCAAGGGCGCCGAGCTGGCCTCCGAAGAAGAGAAGGCACGCAATCCGCGGGCCGCACCCGTGCGCCTGCGCGCGGCCGAACGCATCCGGGAGGCGGCATGAGTGTGCCCGCAGAGAGCAACCTCGATCCGTTCGTGGGGGCGGCTCCCCTTCCGCTGCGCACGCCGGGGGCGCCGGCGCGTCGGCTTCATGCGGTCGAGCAGCCCGCGCCGCGACGCCGTCCGCGCCTCGTCTACGGCATCGTCGCGGTCAGCGGCGCGCTGCTGATCGGCGGCGCGCAGATGGGGCTGTCGATCCTGACGACGCAATCCTCGTACGAGTTGTCGACTCTCGGTGATCAGCAGCGCAGTCTCGACTGGCAGAAGCAGATGCTGCAGGACAGCATCGCCGGCCTGAGTTCGCCGCAGTACCTCGCCGCCAATGCGGAGGCGATGGGCATGGTGACCGGCCAGGCGCCGACCTACCTCCGTCTGAGCGACAACGCCGTCATCGGCACCGCCGCGGGACTGACCGGTGCGAGCGCGGTCAACGCGTTGAGCAAGGCCGCCGTCGGCAACGCCCTCGTCAGCGGACGCCCGCTCGTCGGCGATCCGGCGGCGAGCCTCGGCGCGACCGGCGGCAGCTCGGTCGTAGACAAGGCCATCCCCGATACCCCGACACACCCTGCCATCGCCGACGGTCTGCCCGTCCCCGCCACACACTGAGTCCATGACGACACGAGCAACACGCAGCCCGCGGCGCCGCACCGTCGTCGCCCTCGCCGTCGTCCTGGTGGTGCTGTCCGCCTTCGTCGTGCGTCTGGTGGACATCCAGGTGGTCAACGCGCGCGAGCACGTCGACGACTCGGAGCAGTTCGCGACCGGGGCCAAGAGCACTCTCTACGGCGCGCGCGGCGACATCGTCGACGACAACGGCGTCGTGCTCGCGAGCAGCACGACGCTCTACGACGTGCAGATCGACCCCATGCTCGCGGCGCAGGGTGCGGTGCAGACCGATGCCAGCGGCAACGCGATGACGGATGCCGACGGCAAGAACATCATGACGCCGTGGACCGACGTGGCGCCCAAGATCGCCGCGATCACAGGTCAGTCGGCCGCGGACGTCGAGAAGATCGTGTCCGACGCGCTGGCCGAGAACTCGGCGTCGCGATTCGCGTATGTGAAGCGGTACGTCTCCACGGAGGAGTACCGCGCACTCGCGGCGCTCAAGCTCCCGTTCCTGACCTTCCCCCTCCACCCCTCTCGCACCTACCCCGACGGTGCGGTCGCGGGCAACCTGATCGGTTTCGTCGGGTCCGACGGCGACCCCCTGGAGGGCCTGGAGTCTCTACAGAACTCCTGCCTCCAGGCAACGGACGGCTCGTTGACCTACCAGCGCGGGGCGGACGGTGTCATCATCCCCGGCACCGAAATTGAGAAGCCGGCCGTCAACGGCGGCACACTGAAACTCACGATCGACAGCGATCTGCAGTGGTTCATGCAGCAGCTGATCGCCGAAGAGACCGCGCGCTACCAGGCCGACTGGGGCGGCATCATCGTCATGGAGGCGAAGACCGGCAAGATCCGGGCCCTCGCCGAGACGAAGACGGTCGACCCCAACGACCCGGGCGCCTCCGACCCCGACAATCGCGGTTCGCGGCTGCTTCGCGTCTCGTACGAGCCGGGATCGACGTTCAAGCCCGTGACGGCCGCCACGGTCATCGAGCAGGGCGGTCTCACCCCGACATCGACGGTCGAGACGCCAGACCGCATCCAGTTCCCCAACGGTGCGGTGATCAACGACTCCGAGAGTCACCCCACGCAGAACCTGACGCTCACCGGCGGGCTCGTGGAGTCCTCCAACGTCGCCATGTCGCAGTTCGGCGCGCAGGTTCCCGCCGAGACGCGCTACGACTACCTGAAGCGCTTCGGCGTGGGCGACGGCACGGCGCTGAACTGGTCGGGCGAGCCCACCGGAGAGATCCGCGACGCCTCCACCTGGGACAACCAGACCTTCTACACGACAACCTTCGGGCAGGCCTTCACGGTGACCCCGACGCAGGTGACGAGCCTGTTCCAGACGATCGCCAACGGCGGAGTGCGGATGCCGGCACAGCTCGTGGAATCCTGCACGAAGCCCGACGGCACCGTCGTCACGCCGACCTTGCCCGCCCCCGTCCAGGTCATCAAGCCGCAGACCGCGGCCGAAGTCTCCCAGATGCTCGAGAACGTCTACGCCCAGGGCACACTCGCCGACGACATCAAGATCCCCGGGTACCGCGTGGCCGTCAAGACGAGTACCGCTCAGGTTCCGGACGGACACGGCGGTTACAAGGACAACCTCTTCATGACCTCGCTGGCCGGTTACGCGCCGGCTGATGATCCGCAGTACGTTGTGTTGACCCTTTTCAACGAGCCGAAGACCAACACCATGTCGTCGGCCAACCGCTCGGTCTTCAAGAAGGCGATGACCCAGGTGCTGACGCACTACCGGGTGATGCCCTCGGGCTCGGACACCCCGCTGCTGCCCGTGACACAATGACGACACCGTGACGCGCCACCGCGCGTGAGGAACGAACCCTATGATCCGGATGACGCTCGCCGAGGTCGCCGCCGCTGTGGCGGGCACCCTGCACCCGGCCCCCCACGACACCCCTGACACCGTCGTCGACGGCAACGTCGACACCGACTCGCGCGAGATCAGCGCCGGCGACATCTTCGTCGCCAAGCCCGGAGAGGTCACCGACGGCCACAACTTCGTGGCCGGAGCCGTCGCCTCGGGCGCCGTCCTCGCGATCGTCGAGCGACGCGTGGAGGCGCCGGTCAGTCAGATCGTCGTTGCGGACGCCGTCGCGGCCCTGTCCGACCTCGCCCGCACCGTGGTCGCCGCCGCGCGCGACCGTGGACGGCTCCAGATCGTCGGCATCACGGGGTCCAATGGCAAGACGACCACGAAGAACATGCTCGCCCGCATCCTGGAGGCGGAGGGCGAGACCGTCGCCCCGCGCGGCTCGTTCAACAACGAGGTCGGCGCACCCCTGACGATGCTGCGGGTCCGGGAGGACACGCGCTTCCTGGTCAGCGAGTTCGGCGCATCCGGCCCCGGTGAGATCACGAGGCTCGCCGGACTGGTCACCCCCGACGTCGGCGTCGTCCTCATGGTGGGGCTGGCTCATGCGGGAGGCTTCGGCGGCGTCGAGGAGACGCTGAAGGCGAAGACCGAACTCGTTCAGGCGGTACGCCCCGGTGGGGTTGCCGTGCTGAACCGCGATGACGCGCGTGTCGCCACGATGGCCGACGTCGCGGCATCCCGCGGTGTGGACGTGCGGTGGTTCGGGAGGGGATCCGCCGCCGACGTGCGTGCCGAGGACGTCGAGGTCACGGCCGCCGGCACGACGTGCACCATCGTGGCCCCCGAGGGGCGGTGGCCGCTGCGGCTGCGTGTCCTCGGGGAACATCACGTCATGAACGCGCTGGCCGCGTTGACCGCCGCGCGCGAGCTCGGGGTCGCTCTCGACGCGGCGATCGCACGGTTGGAGACGCTCGAGATCGCCGAACGCTGGCGGATGCAGCCGATGGGCTCGGAGCGGGTTCGCATCATCAACGACGCGTACAACGCGAGCCCCGACTCGATGGCCGCGGCCCTGCGCACGCTCGCACAGATCGCCGGCCCGGGCGAGCGCAAGGTCGCCGTGCTGGGAGCGATGAGCGAGCTCGGCGAGCTCGCCGGCGAGGAGCACGACCGCGTCGGCCTGCTCGCGGTGCGTCTGCGCATCGAACGCATCGTCGTCGTCGGCCGCGACGCCCGCCGTCTGTACCTCGCCGCCGTCGGCGAGGGCTCGTGGGACGGCGAAGCCGTCTTCTTCGAGACGTCCGACGACGCGTTCGAGTATCTTCGCGGTGAGCTCCGCGACGGCGACCGAGTGCTCGTGAAATCGTCCAACTCCGCGGGCCTGCGGCACCTCGGCGATCGTCTGGGAGAATCGTTCTCGTGAGATCACTGCTGGCGGCTGCGACGATCTCGCTCGCGTTCACCCTCTTTCTCACGCCGCTGTTCATCCGGCTGTTCGAGAAGCTCGGCTGGGGTCAGGTCATCCGCACCCCCGAGAACGCGCACAATCCCAGCCATCAGACGAAGCGCGGAACACCCACCATGGGCGGCATCGTCTTCATCGTGGGCTCGATCGTCGGGTACTTCGTCGGAACGCTCACCGGGGGAGCGCCGCCGTCCATCTCGGGTCTGCTCGTCATCTGGATGATGGTCGGGTTCGGCGTCGTCGGTTTCATCGACGACTTCATGAAGGTGCGCCAGCAGCGCAGCCTCGGTCTGTCGGGGTGGCGCAAGATCGTCGGCCAGGTGATCGTGGCGGTTCCCTTCGGCATCATGGCGCTGAACTTCCCCGACGCGCGCGGGGAGACGCCGGCCTCGCCCTACGTCTCCTTCTTCCGGGACATCCCGATGCTGTCGTTCTTCGCGCTGGGCGCGGTGGTCGGCTGGATCGTCTACCTCATCTGGATCACGTTCATCTCGGTGGCGTGGTCGAACTCGACCAACCTCACCGACGGCCTCGACGGGCTCGCAACCGGGTCCGGCATCTTCACCGTCTCCGCGCTGAGCCTGGTGACCTTCTGGCAGTTCCAGCAGCGTTGCGCGAGCGAGGCGCTCGTGACCGCGTACGTGGGCGGCTGCTACGCGACGCCCGACCCGATGGACCTCACGATCATCGCGGCATCCTTCGTGGGCGCGCTCGTGGGCTTCCTCTGGTGGAACGCGCCGAAGGCGAAGATCTTCATGGGGGACGTCGGCTCGATGGCCATCGGCGGTGTGATCGCCGCGATGGCGATCCTTTCGCGTGCCGAGCTGCTCTCCGTCATCATCGCCGGCGTCTTCATCATCGGCCCGGGGTCGGTGATCCTGCAGCGCATCTACTTCAAGGCCACCGGCGGCAAGCGCCTCTTCCTCATGAGCCCGTTCCACCATCACCTCGAGATGCGCGGCTGGCCAGAGATCACGATCGTCGTGCGCATGTGGATCATCGCCGGCATGCTCGCGGTGACCGGCGTCGCCCTCTTCTACGTCGAATGGCTGTCGGCACTGTGACGGGTGTGCGCGACCTCGATGCCCTGCGCAGCTGGCATGCCGACTGGCGTGGACTGCGCGTCGCCGTGCTCGGTCTGTCGATGACCGGATTCTCCGTCGCCGACACCCTCGCGGAGCTCGGCGCGGACGTCCTCGTGCTCAGCGAGTCGGCGAGCGAGGAGCACGCGCGACTTCTGCCCGTGATCGGCGCGCGCCTGCACGTGGGTGCGCTGAGTTCCGTTCCGGCCGTGCTCGTCGACTTCGACCCCGAAGTGGTCGTCGCCTCGCCCGGCTTCGCGCCCCACCATCCGGTCATCGCCTGGACACGCGAGCGGGGGACCGCCCTGTGGGGGGATATCGAGCTCGCCTGGCGCGTCCGCGACAAGGTGCTGCGCGCCGATGGTACGCCCGCGGATTGGGTGCTGATCACCGGCACCAACGGCAAGACGACGACGACCCAGCTCACCGCGACGATGCTCGTGGCCGGCGGACTCCGTGCCGCGCCGTGCGGGAACATCGGCGTACCGATCCTGGATGCGGTGCGTGACCCGAGCGGGTTCGACGTGCTCGTCGTCGAGATCTCCAGCCACCAGCTGTGGTATCTCTCACTGCAGGAGGGATCGGAGCCGGTGTCGCCGTTCGCGAGCGTGTGCCTGAACCTCGCCGATGACCACCTGCAGTGGCACGGTTCGTTCGCCGCGTACCGCGATGCGAAGGCGATCGTGTACCAGCACACGCGCGTCGCGTGCGTCTACAACAAGTCCGACATCGCAACCCGCATCATGGTCGAGCAAGCCGATGTCGTCGACGGATGCCGAGCGATCGGCTTCGATCTCGGGGTTCCGGGTCCGAGCGATCTCGGGATCGTCGACGGCATCGTCGTCGACCGTGCCTTCCTGGAGGATCGGCGCACCAGCGCGCTCGAGATCACAACGCTGGACGAGCTCGCTGCGCAGGGTCTGATCGCGCCGCACATCGTGGCGAACATCCTCGCCGCGTCCGCGCTGGCTCGCTCGCTCGATGTAGCGCCCGCGCGCATCGCGGAGGCCTTGCGTGGTTTCCGGCTCGACGCCCACCGCATCGAGGTCATCGCCACCGCAGGCGGCATCACCTGGATCGACGACTCCAAGGCGACCAACCCGCACGCGGCCGCGTCGTCGCTGGCAGCGTTCCCGGGAGCGGTCTGGGTCGTGGGCGGCGACATGAAGGGCGTGGACATCGGCGAACTGGTCGCCGCGCGCGGCCCGAGCGTGAAGGCCGTCATCGTCATCGGGGTCGAACGCACACCGATCACCGACGCGTTCGCGCGACACGCGCCGGCCATTCCCGTGTTCGAAGTGGACCACGCTCAGACTGAAGACGTCATGGCAGACGTGGTCGCTGCGGCGGCACGGATCGTCCGTGACGGTGACGTGGTCCTCCTCGCCCCCGCTGCGGCATCCTTCGACCAATTCGACTCGTATGCCGACCGCGGCCGGCGATTCGCGATGGCCGTGCGGGAATGGACGTCCTCGTCCGCCTCGCAGACACCGAACGAGAACGGCGCGACAGACGCAGGGGGAGCCGATGACCACGACGACCCCGCCGACCCGTCCCGCCGCTGACGGTCCCGACGACGCCGCGACGTCGGGCTTCGCGGCGCGGGTGTCTCTGGGTCGCGTGTTCGCCCCCGTCTCGAGCGAGTTCCTGCTCGTCGCCTCGACCGCGCTGCTGTTGACCGGCTTCGGGCTCATGATGGTCCTCTCCGCGACGATGGCCTCGGCTATGGCTGCCGGTCAGAGCCCGTTCGAGGTCGTCATGAAGCAGGCGATTTTCGCCGTCATCGGCATCCCGCTCATGTTCATCGCGAGCAGGCTACCCGTCGCGTTTTGGAAGCGGATCGCCTGGCCCGCTCTGATCGTGGCCACCTGCTTCCAGATGCTCGTGTTCGTCCCGGGCCTCGGGGTCATCAACGACGGCAACCAGAACTGGATCCAGATCGGCGGCCTGCAGGCACAGCCGTCGGAGTTCCTCAAGCTCGCCCTCGCGCTCTGGCTCGGCTACGTGCTGTTTCGCAAGCAGACGCTGCTGGGGTCCTGGACGCACGTGTTCATTCCGGTCGTGCCCGTCGGCGGTCTCGTCATCGGACTGGTCGCGGTCGGCAGCGAGGACCTGGGCACGGGAATGATCCTCATGGCGATCCTGCTGGGCTGCCTGTTCTTCTCCGGTGTGAAGCTGCGCATCTTCATCATCCCGCTGATCGTCGTGGTGGTCTCCGCCGTGTTCTTCGCGGTGACCAACTCGAACCGCATGGCGCGCATCATGAGCAGCTTCGTCAACTTCGACTCGATGGACTGCTACAACGCGGCTGTCGGTGACTGCTATCAGGCGGTGCACGGGGTGTGGGCCCTCGCCAACGGGGGACTGTTCGGACTCGGGCTCGGAAACTCCCGCGAGAAGTACGGCTGGCTGCCGGCCCGGTCGAACGACTACATCTTCGCGATCCTCGGTGAGGAACTCGGACTCGTCGGCTGCGCCGTGGTGCTCCTGCTGTTCACGGTGTTCGCGATCGCCGCCTTCCAGATCATCCGTAAGACCCGCGACCCCTTCATCCGCATCGTCACGGGCGGCATCATCGTCTGGATCGTCGGGCAGGCCCTCGTCAACATCGGTGTCGTCCTGCGTCTGCTGCCGGTTCTGGGGGTGCCGCTGCCGTTCATGTCACAGGGCGGTACCTCGCTGCTGTCGGTCCTGTTCGCCTGCGGTGTGCTGCTGTCCTTCGCGCGGACGATCCCCGTCGGTCCCGCTTCGACCGCGATCGCCGCTGAGTCGCTGTCCCGCCGCCGGTAGGCTCTCTCGGGTGACGACGCCGGCTTCCTCGACGACCTATCTCCTCGCCGGCGGCGGCACCGCCGGGCACGTGAATCCGCTGCTCGCGGTCGCCGACGGGTTGCGGGCGAGGGATGCCGCGGCATCCGTGCTCGTCCTCGGCACGCGCGAAGGGCTCGAAGCCCGTCTCGTGCCCGAACGCGGATACGAGCTGCTGATCGTCGACAAGGTCCCCTTTCCGCGTCGGCCGAACCTCGCCGCGCTCCGGTTCCCGCTGGCGTGGCATCGCGCCGTCGGGCAGGTGCGGCGGCACATCCGCGACCGCCGGGTCGATGTGGTCGCCGGCTTCGGCGGATACGCCTCGGCTCCCGCGTATGTGGCCGCCCGCCGCGAAGGCGTGCCGTACGTCGTGCACGAGGCCAACGCGCGCCCTGGACTGGCGAACATCTTGGGCGCCCGGCGCGCGGCGGGCGTGGGAGCGGCGTTCCCCGACACCCCGCTGCGCGGCGCCCAGACGGTCGGTATGCCGTTGCGCGCGGAGATCGTCGAGCTCGATCGCACGACGATGCGCGACGAGGCGGCGCGCTTCTTCGGCCTCGACCCGGCCCGTCCCGTGCTCCTCGTGTTCGGCGGATCGTTGGGCGCGCGCCGGCTCAACGAGACGTTCGCCGCGGCATGGCCCGCGGTCATCGACGCCGGCTGGCAGCTGCTGCACGCCGCGGGGGAGCGCGACCCGATCGTCGACCCGGGACACCCCGACTACCGGATCGTTCCCTACCTCGACCGGATGGACCTCGCGCTGGCGCTGGCGGATCTCGTGGTCTCGCGCTCGGGCGCGGCCACCGTGAGCGAGGTGTCGGCTCTCGGCATCCCCGCGGTGTACGTGCCGTACGCCGTCGGCAACGGAGAACAGGCGCTCAACGCGCGCGGAGCCGTGGCCGCCGGCGCCGCACAGCTGATCGAGGATGCCGCGTTCAGCCCCGACCGCGTGCGTGAGCAGATCGTGCCGCTGCTGCGCGACGACGCGGCGCTGTCGGCGATGCGTGCCGCGGCGCAGGCGCGAACCGCCGCCGCGCGTGCCGGCACGGCCTCGGTGATCGCAATGCTGGATCGGGCGCTCGCGGGCTGAGCGTGTATGGCGGGGCCGATCGGTTTCGTCCGTCCTGTTCTGTCGCTGCGCGTGCCGCACCGCGACAAGTGGGGACGGATGAGGCTCAGGGAGCGGTGGGCGCGCTGCGCAACGCGGCGTGAACGAGCGCGAGAGCCTGCTCGGGATCGATGCGCAGCGTGCGGACCTGGTCGACGAAGCTCGCGGCGGCGCGCTGCGCTTCCCGGAGGGCCGCGTCACCCTGCGGGGCGACGAAGGTGCCGTTGCGTCCGCGTGTCTCGATGATGCCGGCCGATTCGAGCTCGCGGTAGGCGCGCGCGACGGTGCCGGGTGCGAGGCCGAGATCCTCGGCCAGTCGGCGCACGGTCGGCAGACGGGTGCCGGGGGACAGTGCGCCGCTCGACACGTCGTCGATCAGCTGGCGCCGCAGCTGCTCGAACGGGGGCACCGCGGATGCCGGGTCGATGACGATCATGCGAGGGAGCTTCCTGCGGGCACTGACTGAAGACGCGGGCGCGGACGCAGACGAGCGGGCAGCCCAGGGCTCGTCGTGGGGAAGACGAGCTGAAGGGCGAGCAGAGACCACACGATGATCTGTGACGCGAGGAAGCGGTCTCCGGTGATCGCCGTGACCACGAGCGCGGCGCTGATCACGCCGGGGGCCGCGCAGGCAATGCGGACACTGTGCAGGGTCGAGATTCGGAACAGATCGTCCCAGGCGAGCTCGATGGGGGTAGACGCCGGCTGCGCGCGTTCGAGCAGCATTCGCTCGAACCGGTGCACGAGGGGCACGCCGCTCACACCGAGCAGGCCGATGACGAGAGCCGCCACGGCGAGGCCGGGGGTGAACGAGGGCGAGGGATGCAGGAGAAGCCACGAGGCCCCGATCGCTGGGCAGAGGGACAGGATCGCGGTCGCCAGCCAGAGCGCCCGGCGCGTCACCCCGAGGTAATCCGCGGAGGTGAGTGCCCGCGTTCGCGCGACGCGACGCGAGAGCGGGTCCGGAGCGAAGAGGTGCGCGCGAACGCCGACGGCCGCGCTGACCAGGGCGGAGACGGTCAGCATGATCGGCAACAGGAACGTGATCGGGAAGTCGGGGTCCTTGCCGACCGGTGACAGCAGTCCCAGCGCCCCGAGTGCGACGCCGACCGCGGCACCGGTGGCAGCCGTGATCGCATCCTGGCGCAGGCGTGCGACGATCCGATCGGCGATCGGCGACTCCTGCAATGGCAGGTCGGCGTTCTCCGACCATCTGAGCGCTCGGCGTTCGCTGCGTGAGGGCAGGAGGGCCCACGCGAGGAAGCAGCCCGCGAGCACCCCACTGAGGGCGACGAGAACGATGTTCGTCGTCAGCGCGGTCTGCGGATCCATGACGCTTTTGTATCACCGTTCGTATCAACGTGTCCAGACAAGGTGGTGGTCGCGCTCAAGCCCGTTCGCACGCCGCGCGCCGCAGCATCCGCCCAGGCGGCCTCGACCTAGACTTGACGAGCCATGATTCGACCCGACCTGAGCCTGCCCATCCCCGAGGACATCACCGCCGCCCACTTCATCGGGATCGGTGGATCGGGCATGTCGGGGCTGGCCGGCATGTTCCTCGATCGGGGCATCCGCGTCTCGGGCTCCGACCGTGCCGACAGCGCCGCCCTGCGCGCTCTCGCTGCGCGGGGCGCCACGGTGCATGTCGGGCACGATGCGGCCAATCTCCCCGACGATGTCGACGCCGTGATCCACACCGGCGCCATCTGGCCGCAGAACCCGGAGTACGTGCTCGCGAAGGAGCGCGGGCTGCCCGTGATCCACCGCTCCCAGGCGCTGTACTGGCTGATCGGAGGGCGCAGGCTCGTGAGCGTCGCGGGGGCTCACGGCAAGACGACGTCCACCGGCATGCTCGTGACGGCGCTGCGTGCACTCGGAACGGCGCCGACGTTCGTGAACGGGGGCGTCATCGCCGATCTCGGTGTCTCCAGCGGCACGGGCGGGGATGAGCTGTTCGTCATCGAAGCCGACGAGTCCGACGGCACGTTCCTGCTGTACGACACGTCAGTCGCATTGATCACCAACGTCGATCCCGACCACCTCGACCACTGGGAGTCGCGCGACGCCTTCTACGACGGCTTCGTCCGCTTCGGCGACGCGGCACGAGAGGCCGTCGTCATCTCTGCCGACGACTCCGGCGCTCGCCGGGTCGCTCAGGCTCTTCGCCATGAGCGGATCGTGACGTTCGGGGAGGATGCCGCCGCCGACGTCCGTCTGAGCGACATCGTGACCGAAGGTCCCGTCTCGTTCGCGCTCACGCACGACGGCGAGACGGTGACCGGGCGGCTCGCCGTTCCGGGAGCCCACAACGCGGTCAACGCGGCGGGGGCCGTGGCGGTGCTGCTCACGCTCGGCTACGCCCTCGAGCCGGCCCTGCGTGCCGTGGAGGAGTTCGGGGGTACGGTGCGACGCTTCGAGCTCCACGGCGTCGAGCGCGGGGTGAGCGTCTACGACGACTACGCGCACCATCCCACCGAGGTGGCCGCCGCGCTCGCCGCGGCGCGCAGCGTCGTCGGCGACGGTCGCATCATCGCGATCCAGCAGCCGCACACATACTCGCGAACGCAGGAGATGTACCGCGAGTTCGCCGACGTGCTCGAGTCGTACGCAGATCACACCGTCATGCTCGACGTCTACGGGGCGCGCGAGGACCCGGTGCCCGGCGTGACGGGGGAGCTCGTGAGCGGAGCCTTCCGCGATCCCTCCAAGGTGCACTACGTGGCCGACTGGCAGGAGGCGGCCGAGTACACCGCGACCGTCGCGCGGGAGGGCGATTACGTCATCACGCTCGGTTGCGGCAACGTGTACCAGATCATCCCGCAGGTGCTCGAGGCGCTGTCGACGCCGACGGCGGAGGCATAGTCCATGCGGCGGCCGACGCCCCTCCCGGCGCCGGATCAGGCGGCGCCCGACCGTGAGTCGGCGCAGGATCGTGGCGTCGAGCCGCCCGTGCGTCAGGTCGGTCCACCCCGCCGGGCGGACGCTCCCGTCGAGGAAGACGTCGCGGACCGCGACGATCATCTCACCGCCCCGCTGATGCCCCTCTGGGTGTCGTCGTCGCCACGAATCGATGAGCCGGCGGATATCTCGGTCGGTGAGGAAGAAGCGCCTGTCGGCGTGCGCGAGGTGTGGGCGGCCGCACGGGCGAGACGCCGCGCGTTGCGCGCCGAGGTGCGGCGGTTCACCGCGCGCCAGCGTCGGCGGCGGATGGCCTGGATCGTCGCGGGCTCGGCGCTCCTTCTGCTCGTGCTGGGTACCCTCGGCGTCGCGTACAGCCCGCTCTTCGCGGTGCAGCAGATCACCGTCGTCGGCACATCGACGCTGGATCCCGCGTCCGTCGAGACCGCGCTGGACGGGCAGCTGGGCACTCCGCTGCCGCTGGTCGACTCCTCCGCCGTCAAGGCCGCTCTCGTGAAGTTCCCGCTCGTGGAGTCGTACTCGCTGGAAGCGCGACCGCCCCACGAGCTCGTGGTGCGCATCGTCGAGCGCACTCCGATCGGGTCCATTCAGACTCCCGCCGGCTTCACTCTGGTGGATGCCGCGGGTGTCGCCCTGTCGACCGCGCCCCAGCCGGCCGCAGGGCATCCCGTGCTCACCGTGACCGGCGGGCTCTCCTCACCCGCCTTCACTGCCGTCGGAACGGTCTTCCGAGCCCTCCCGGGCGACATCCGGGCTCAGGTCACCGCGATCGCGGCGACCTCTCCCAATGACGTCACCCTCACCCTCGGCTCCGGCGGAACCACGGTGGTCTGGGGCAACGCCGATGACTCGCCGCTGAAGGCCAAGAATCTCGCCGCGATCATGACGGCGCGCCCCGGGGCGCGCAGCTACGACGTGTCGTCGCCGAGCACGATCGTCGTTCGGTAGCACTCGACACGCTTTTCTGCGCGACACGCCCCCAGCCTCTCGGTCCGCGGGAGGGCTGCCGCATACCTTCAATCAAGGAATTGCATACTGAGCAATTCTTTAAACCTCAACTAGAGGTTCAAGGTTTAGCAGTCAGGGTTCGGGACACAATGGAGGCCGGCATGAGCCAGAACCAGAACTACCTCGCGGTGATCAAAGTCGTGGGTGTGGGTGGCGGCGGCGTGAACGCCGTCAATCGGATGATCGAGCTCGGGCTGCGGGGTGTCGAGTTCATCGCGGTGAACACCGACGCTCAGGCTCTGCTGATGAGCGACGCGGACGTCAAGCTCGACGTGGGTCGTGAGCTCACTCGCGGGCTCGGCGCCGGCGCCGATCCCGAGGTGGGCCGTCGCGCCGCCGAGGATCACGCGGAGGAGATCGAGGAAGCCCTCGCGGGTGCCGACATGGTCTTCGTCACCGCGGGCGAGGGCGGCGGTACGGGAACCGGCGGCGCACCCGTCGTCGCACGCATCGCGAAGTCGATCGGCGCGCTGACCATCGGTGTCGTCACCAAGCCCTTCAGCTTCGAGGGACGCCGCCGGCAGAGCCAGGCCGAGGCGGGCGTCGCGAAGCTCAAGGAGGAGGTCGACACCCTCATCGTCGTGCCCAACGACCGACTGCTGGAGATCAGCGACCGCGGCATCTCCATGATCGAGGCCTTCGCCACCGCCGACCAGGTGCTGCTCGCGGGTGTTCAGGGCATCACCGACCTGATCACCACGCCGGGTCTGATCAACCTCGACTTCGCCGACGTCAAGAGCGTCATGCAGGGTGCCGGCTCCGCCCTCATGGGCATCGGGTCTGCGCGCGGTGCCGACCGGGCCATCAAGGCCGCCGAGCTCGCGGTCGAGTCCCCCCTGCTGGAAGCGTCCATCGAAGGCGCGCACGGCGTCCTGCTGTCGATCCAGGGTGGATCCAACCTGGGCATCTTCGAGATCAATGACGCCGCACAGCTCGTCAAGGAGGCTGCGCACCCCGAGGCCAACATCATCTTCGGCACCGTCATCGACGACACGCTGGGCGATGAGGTGCGGGTCACGGTGATCGCCGCGGGCTTCGACGGTGGCGAGCCGCAGGCGCGCATCGAGCCCATCACCGCGGCGCGCCCAGCGGCGCCCCTGGTGCCGGCCGTGCCCGCCGAAGAGGCCGCACGAGAGGGTGCGGCGGTCGAGGACAAGCAGGCTGTCACCGTGTCGGCCCCCGTGGCGGAGTCCTACGACTCGGTGTACGGCGACGACGACCTGGACATTCCCGACTTCCTGAAGTGACCGCGCTGGCCGAACGACTCGCCGCCCTGGACGCCCGCATCGCGGATGCGGCCAGGGCGGTCGGTCGCGACCCCGGTGAGCTGACGCGCATCGTCGTCACCAAGTTCCACCCCGCGCGGCTGATCGACGATCTCGCCGCGCTCGGCGTGCACGACGTGGGCGAGAGTCGGCAACAGGAGTTGAGCGCCAAGCGGGCCGAGACGGCCGGCAGAGTCCACGACGTGCGATGGCACTTCATCGGGCAGCTGCAGACCAAGAAGGCCAAGGCGGTGCGCGCGGCATCCGACTGCGTGCACTCCGTCGACCGCGATCGCGTCGCCGACGCCCTGCATGCCGCCGATCCCGAGGGCAGTCCTCTCGACGTGTTCCTCCAGGTCAATCTCACGGACGATCCCGCCCGTGGGGGAGCGGCCCCGAGCGAGGTCGACGCCCTGGCGACGCACATCGCCGCGCGGTGCGCGTCGCTGCGCCTTCGCGGCGTCATGGCCGTCGCGCCGCTCGCGGCGGCGCCCGCGGAGGCGTTCGAACGTCTCGCCGGCGCGGCGGCGACGGTACGTCGCGTCGTTCCGGATGCCGCGTGGATGTCGGCGGGGATGTCGGGAGATTTCGCCGAAGCGATCGCCGCCGGCGCGACACACCTGCGGATCGGCACTGCAATCACGGGACCGCGCCCTGACCGCGGCTAGCCTCAGAACAGACGAGCAAACGGAGGAATGCGATGTCGAACCCGCTCAAGAAGACCATGGTGTACCTGGGCCTCGCCGATGAGGAAGAGGTCTACGAAGAGCCCGCTGCCGAGACGCCTGCTCGCCGTGAGCGCTCGAGCGAGCGCCCGATCGAGAAGGCGGCCCCTGTGACCCCGCTTCACCGTCCCGCCGTCGTGCGTCAGCCCACCGCAGGCACCGTCAGCGAGATTCTCACGGTGCACCCCAAGCAGTACCGCGACGCGCAGATCATCGCGGAGAACTTCCGCGACGGCATCCCGGTCATCATCAACCTCTCGCAGATGAGCGATGCCGACGCGCGGCGCCTCATCGACTTCGCGAGTGGGCTGTCGCTCGGCCTGTACGGTCGCATCGAGCGCGTGACGAGCAAGGTGTTCCTCCTCTCGCCCGAGAACGTCGCGATCTCCGGTGACGGCACGGTGGCTCAGGCCGACCCTGAGTCCGCGCCCTTCACTCAGTAGTCGTGGAGTTCATGCGCCTGGCGGCATTCGTCGTCGACGTCCTTCTCCTGCTCTACATCCTCGTGCTGCTGGCGAGACTCGTTCTCGAGTACATCCCGATGTTCAACCGCCAGTGGCGTCCGCGGGGATTCGGTCTCGTCTTCGCCGAGGCCGTCTTCACTCTCACCGATCCGCCGCTACGGTTCTTCCGCCGGCTGATTCCTCCGTTGCGGATCGGCCCTATCGCCCTCGACCTCGGTTTTCCGGTGACGATGTTGGCCTGCTTCGTGCTGCTGACGATCGTCCGCGTCATCGAGCGTCTCTAGCCCCCGTCGCACGCCCCACCACCGCCGACTACACTTGGTCAGTACGGCTCGCCGGTGGCGGGCCGACCGAATCGGCCCGCGTCGTGAGCCCCGAAAGAGGAAACACCATGGCTTTGACCCCGGAAGACGTCGTCACGAAGCAGTTCCAGCACGTGCGATTCAAGGAGGGTTTCGACCCGGATGAGGTCGACGACTTCCTGGACGAAATCGTCGTCGAGTGGCGTAAGACGATCGCCGAGAACGAAGAGCTGAAGGCGAAGCTCGCTGCGTACGAGTCCGGTGAGTCCTCTCCCGCGGAGGTCGTCGAGGAGTCTGCTCCCGCCGTCGTCGAGTCCGTTCCCGCTCCCGCGGTCGAGGCTCCCGCAGCCGGCGGCGTGGCCGCTTCTGCCGGCATCATCGAACTGGCCCAGCGCCTGCACGACGAGCACGTCGCCGAAGGCCAGGCCCAGCGCGACAAGCTCATCTCCGAGGCACAGGCCAAGGCCGCCTCGATCCTCGCCGAGGCCGAGGCCAAGGGCCGCGACGAGATGGCACGCCTCGAAAGCGAGCGCGTGACGCTCGAAGGCCGCATCAGCGAGCTGCGTCAGTTCGAGCGTGACTACCGCTCGCAGCTGCGCGGGTTCATCGAGGAGAAGCTCCGCGACCTCGACGTCGCCGGCGCCACCTCGGGCGCGTCCTCCGTCTCGGCTTCCTGAGCCCGGTGACGGACCACGCCACAGAGCGCAGTGCTCCGCGTCGGAGCCTGAACAGGGCAGCGGCCGGTGCCATCGTCGCGATTCTCGCGGCGCTGGTGCTGGCCGCTGACCAGTTCGCCAAGTATCTGGCCCTCACCACTCTTCCGTTCCAGCAGCCCGTGCCGGTCTGGGGCGACGCACTCCAGTTCTATCTGACACGCAACCCCGGCGCCGCCTTCTCCCTCCTCGAAGGTCAGACGTGGATCTTCACGATCGTCATGACGGTCGCCGCCGTCGTCATCGTCTCCCTGACGGTGACGCGGGTGCGTTCGCGTGTGTGGGCGATCGTGCTGGGTCTGCTGCTCGGCGGAATCCTGGGCAACCTCAGCGACCGCCTTTTCCGTGACCCCGGCTTCCTCGTCGGGCACGTCGTCGATTTCATCAACACGCCGTGGATGTGGCTGGGCATGAATCCCGCCATCTACAACGTCGCCGACATGTTCATCGTGACGATGATGATCGGCGTCGCGCTGTTGGTACTGATCGGCGTTCGCCTCGACGGCACTCGCGAGCGCCGCGCAGCCGACCAGTCCGCCGCGACGGAGCCCACCGCCACAGGTGCGGACGACACGACGACCGCTCCGCGCGAGGCCTGATGCCGTCTCGCGTCCTGCCCGTGCCCGACGGCCTCGACGGCTCCCGTGTGGATGCCGCGCTGGCCAAGATGCTGGGGTTCTCCCGCTCCTTCGCCGCTGAGGTCGCCGAGGCTGGCGGGGTGCGGATGGACGGCCGCGCGCTGGGCAAATCCGACCGCCTGCGCGCAGCGGGCTGGCTCGAGGTGGAGTGGGAGGAGCGGCGCGAACCGGAGATCGTCCCGGTGGCCGTCCCGGACCTCGGCATCGTCTACGACGACGATGAGATCGTGGTCGTCGACAAACCCTCCGGCGTCGCTGCGCATCCCTCCCTCGGTTGGGAAGGCCCGACCGTCCTCGGTGCGCTGGCGGCTGCCGGCTTCCGCATCGCCACCACGGGTGCCGCCGAGCGTCAGGGCGTCGTACACCGCCTCGATGTCGGTACGAGCGGCCTCATGGTCGTCGCCAAATCGGAGCGCGCGTACACCGCGCTCAAGCGCGCGTTCAAAGAGCGCGAGGTCGAGAAGATCTACCATGCCGTCGTGCAGGGGCACCCCGATCCGCTCTCCGGAACGATCGATGCGCCCATCGGTCGCCACCCGTCGCATTCGTGGAAGTTCGCCGTCACTCCCGACGGCAAGGACTCGATCACCCACTACGAGACGCTCGAGGCGTTCCCCTCGGCATCCCTCCTGGAGATCCATCTGGAGACGGGACGCACCCACCAGATCCGCGTGCACATGGCGGCCCATCGCCATCCGTGCGTGGGAGACCCGCTCTACGGCGCCGACCCGACGTTGTCGGCGCGCCTCGGGCTCACCCGGCAGTGGCTGCACGCGCACGAGCTCTCCTTCGCGCACCCGGCCACGACCGAATGGGTCACGTTCAGGAGCGATTATCCGGCCGATCTCGCGCACGCGCTGGACGTCCTCCGGGGCTGAGCTTCGACTCATGCCGGCGGACGTACGTAAGGGTGCCTAGCCTGGAGGGATGTCGCTGTCCGACCGTCCTTGGCTCTCCTCCTACGCGCCGGGGGTGCCCGCCGAGATCGAACCGGTCGCGCAGACCCTCGTCGACATGCTCGATGACTCCGTCCGCCGCTACCCGCGTCGGCCCGCATTGGAGTTCTTCGGAGCGGTCACCACGTATCGCGAACTCGGAGACCAGGTCGCCAGGGCAGCCGAGGGCTTGAGACGCCTGGGCGTCGCGCCCGGCGATCGCGTCGCGCTGATCCTCCCGAACTGCCCGCAGCATGTCGTCGCGTTCTACGCCGTGCTGCGGCTCGGCGCGATCGTCGTGGAACACAACCCGCGATACACCGCGCCGGAGCTGCGCCATCAGTTCGAAGTGCATCACGCGCGGGTTGCGATCGTGTGGGATGCCGTGGCCGACACGATCGCCGAGTTCCCCTCCGACATCCGCCCAAGCCAGGTCGTCGCGGTGCGGATGACCGACGCGATGCCGATCCGCACGCGGGCTGCCCTGCGTCTTCCCGTCGCGAAGGCGCGTGCCTCGAGGGCAGCGCTGACCACGACTCCCCGCGCGAAGGACGTGCTCACCTGGACACGGGTGGCGTCGCATCGCCCGGTGCGCCGGCGCACGCCGCGTCCGCAGCTCGACGACCTCGCCGCTCTGCAGCTGACGAGCGGCACCACGGGGGTCCCGAAAGCCGCCATGCTCACCCACCGCAACCTGCGCTCGAACGCGGCCCAGTCGGCCGCCTGGGTGCCGGATCTGGTGCCGGGGCGTGAGGTCTTCTACGCCGTGCTCCCGCTCTTCCACGCGTACGGTCTGACGTTGTGCTTGACCACGGCGCTCTCGCTCGGAGCGCGCATCGTGCTGTTTCCGACGTTCGACGTCACCCTCACCCTCGACGCGATGCGTCGCACGCCACCGACCTTCCTCGCCGCGGTACCGCCCATCTACGACGCCCTGGCGCGGGCTGCCGTGCGCGCCGGCATCGACCTCTCGAGCCTGCGCAACGCGATCTCCGGTGCCATGGCCCTGCCGCCGTCGACCGTGCTGCGGTGGGAGGAGGCGACCCACGGCATCATCGTGGAGGGCTACGGCATGACCGAGTCGTCGCCGATCAGCGTCGGCAATCCGATGGGGCCGCTGCGCCGGCCGGGCACGGTCGGCGTGCCGTTCCCGAGCACCGAGATCCGCGTCGTGGACCCCGCGGATCCGACGCGTGACGTCGCCGACGGCGCCGAGGGCGAGCTTCTCGTGCGCGGACCCCAGGTCTTCCAGGGGTACTGGAACCGACCGGAAGATACGGCCAGCACGCTGCTGGCGGGCGGATGGCTGCGCACCGGCGACATCGTGACGGTGGATGCCGAGGGCTTCGTGACCGTCGTGGACCGCCTCAAGGAGCTGATCATCAGCGGCGGGTTCAACATCAGTCCGAGTGAGGTCGAGAACGCGCTGCTGCTGCATCCCGACGTCGCGGACGCGGCTGTCGTCGGCATCCCGCGCTCGGACGGGTCGGAGACGGTGACGGCGGCTGTGGTGATGCGCGAAGAGACGGTGTTCGACGCCGAAGAGCTGCGCTCGTTCGCACGCGCCCACCTGGCGGCGTACAAGGTTCCACGCTCAGTCGTCCAGGTGCCGGTGCTGCCGCGTTCTCTGGTCGGCAAGGTCATCCGCCGTCAGGTGCGCGCAGACATCCTCGCCGCCCGAGGGCGTTGACGCGTCAGCGCCCGCCGGAGAACGAAGCCGGATCGTCCTCGGCGATCGCCAACGCGATCTTGCGGACGTCGGCCGGATCCACCTCGGTCAGCTCGCCGAGTCCGTACCAGCCCACCTCGGTCAGTTCCCCGTCGGCGGGGAACGGCTCGCCCGACACCCAGTCGCAGCGGAAGACGAGGTCGAGGTAGTCGACCTGGTCCCCGTTGGCGTAGGTCGTGCGGGGCAGCTGGTGGACGAGAGCGAGACGCACGGCGCGCACGCCGATACCCGCCTCTTCCCGGCACTCGCGCACGGCCGCGTCGGCGGGCTCCTCGCCGGGATCGACGATGCCCGACACGCACTGCCATGCCCCGTTGTCCGCCCGCTTCCCGAGGAGCACCTTCTCGTCCTTGAACACCACGGCTGTCACGCCGACCAGCGGCAGCGGCGCCGTGCCGATCTTCTCGCGCAGTGACAGGACGAACTCGGGAGTGGCCATGGCCTCAGCCTAAGCGCCTCACCTTCAAGTTGAGGGTGAGGTGAGCTCGGCACAGGCGCCGGGCCGTCCGCCCGAGGATGTCCGAGGCCTTCGTAGACTCGATGTGTGGCAACCGACTCCTTCGTTCATCTGCACGTGCACAGCGAGTACTCGATGCTCGACGGAGCGGCCAAGATCGGGGCCATGACGCAGGCCGCGGCCGAGTATGGGATGCCGGCGATCGCCGTCACCGACCACGGCAACACATTCGCGGCGTTCGAGTTCTACAACGCGGCCAAGGCGGCCGGTGTGAAGCCCATCATCGGGCTGGAAGCGTACGTGACGCCGGGCACGCACCGCAGCGACAAGTCGAGAGTGGCGTGGGGCTCGCCCGATCAGAAGAGCGATGACGTCTCGGGATCGGGCGCGTACACCCATATGACGATGTGGAGCCAGAGCACGGAGGGGATGCACAACCTCTTCCGGCTGAGCTCGCTGTCGAGCATGGAGGGGTACTACTTCAAGCCGCGCATGGATCGGGAGCTGCTGCAGACGTACGGCAAGGGACTCATCGCGACGACCGGCTGCCCGTCGGGAGAGGTGCAGACACGTCTGCGCTTGGGGCAGTACGACGCCGCTCGTGCGGCCGCTGCGGAGTTCCAGGACATCTTCGGCAAGGAGAACTACTTCGCCGAGATCATGGACCACGGCCTGTCGATCGAGCGGCGCGTGATGACCGACCTCATCCGCCTCGCGAAGGACCTCGACATCCCGCTCGTCGCGACCAATGACTCGCACTACACGCACCAGCACGAGGCCGACGCTCACGAGGCCCTCCTGTGCGTGCAGTCCGGATCCACGCTCGACGATCCCAACCGATTCAAGTTCGACGGCGACGGCTACTACATCAAGACTGCCGCCGAGATGCGCCAGCTCTTCCGCGATCACCCCGAGGCCTGCGACAACACGCTGCTCATCGCGGAGCGATGCGAGGTGGAGTTCAACACCTCGGCGAACTACATGCCTCGGTTCCCGGTTCCGCAGGGGGAGACCGAGGACAGCTGGCTGATCAAAGAGGTCGAGGCGGGCCTGCACTACCGATATCCGGACGGCATCCCCGACAAGGTTCGCAAGCAGGCCGAGTACGAGACCGGCATCATCTTGCAGATGGGCTTCCCGGGGTACTTCCTCGTCGTCGCCGACTTCATCAACTGGGCGAAGGACAACGGCATCCGTGTCGGGCCCGGTCGCGGATCGGGAGCGGGCTCCATGGTGGCGTACGCCATGCGCATCACCGACCTCGACCCGCTCGAGCACGGGCTGATCTTCGAGCGCTTCCTCAACCCCGACCGTGTGTCCATGCCCGACTTCGACGTCGACTTCGACGATCGTCGCCGCGGCGAGGTGATCGACTATGTCACCGCCAAGTACGGCTCCGAACGCGTCGCCCAGATCGTCACCTACGGCACGATCAAATCGAAGCAGGCGCTCAAGGATGCCGGTCGCGTGCTCGGCTTCCCGTTCAGCATGGGGGAGCGGCTGACCAAGGCGATGCCGCCCGCCGTCATGGGCAAGGACATGCCGCTGTCCGGCATGTTCGACACCGCTCATCCGCGCTTCAAGGAGGCGAGCGAGTTCCGCTCGCTCATCGACACGGATCCCGACGCGAAGACCGTCTTCGACCGCGCGCTGGGCCTGGAAGGCCTGAAGAGGCAGTGGGGCGTGCATGCTGCCGGCGTGATCATGTCCAGCGAGCCGCTGCTGGACATCATCCCGATCATGCGCCGCGAGCAGGACGGCCAGATCGTCACCCAGTTCGACTATCCGTCGTGCGAGGCGCTCGGCCTCATCAAGATGGACTTCCTCGGGCTTCGCAACCTCACGATCATCTCGGACGCGCTCGACAACATCCGGATGAACCGCGGGGAGGAACTCGACCTGGAGCACCTGACGCTCGACGATCGCGCGGCGTACGACCTGCTCACGCGAGGAGACACCCTCGGTGTCTTCCAGCTCGACGGTGGTCCCATGCGTGCCCTGCTGCGGTTGATGAAACCGGACAACTTCGAGGACATCTCCGCCGTCATCGCCCTCTACCGTCCCGGCCCGATGGGCGCGAACTCGCACACCAACTACGCGCTGCGCAAGAACGGTCAGCAGCCGATCACTCCCATCCATCCCGAGCTCGAAGAGCCGCTGCGCGACATCCTCGACACCACCTACGGCCTGATCATCTATCAGGAGCAGGTCATGGCGATCGCGCAGAAGGTCGCCGGGTTCTCCCTCGGACAGGCCGACATCCTGCGTCGCGCGATGGGGAAGAAGAAGAAGTCCGAACTCGACAAGCAGTACGAGGGCTTCTCCGGAGGCATGAAGGAACGCGGTTATGGCGAAGGTGCCGTTCAGGCGCTCTGGGACATCCTGCTGCCCTTCTCCGACTACGCCTTCAACAAGGCCCACTCCGCCGCCTACGGTCTGGTCTCCTACTGGACGGCGTACCTGAAGGCCCACTATCCCGCCGAGTACATGGCGGCGCTGCTCACGAGCGTCGGAGACTCCAAGGACAAGATGGCCGTGTACCTCAACGAGTGTCGGCGAATGGGTATCCGGGTGCTCCCGCCCGATGTCAGCGAGTCGATCCGCTACTTCGCGGCCGTGGGCGAAGATATCCGCTTCGGGCTGGGCGCCGTCCGCAACGTCGGAGCGAACGTCGTCGACGGCATCGTCGAGGCCCGCGGCGACGAGGGATTCTCCAGCTTCCACCACTTCCTCGACACGGTGCCGATGCACGTCGCCAACAAGCGCACCGTCGAGTCGCTCATCAAGGCCGGCGCGTTCGACTCGATGGGCGACACACGGCGGGCTCTCCTCGAGGTGCACGAAGACGCGGTCGAGGCGGCGGTGGACCGCAAGCGCAACGAGGCTCAAGGCGCGATCGGCTTCGACTTCGACTCGCTCTACGACGCGGCAGAGGAAGCGGTGCCTCCGAAGGTGCCGCCCCGACCGGAGTGGACCAAGAAGGACAAGCTCGCCTTCGAGCGGGAGATGCTCGGGCTGTACGTGTCCGACCATCCGCTCGCCGGGCTCGAGATCCCGCTGGCCAAGCACGCGTCCACGTCCATCCACGATCTTCTGGCCTCGGACGATGTCCACGACGGCGATATCGTCACGGTGGCGGGCCTCGTGACGAGCGTCCAGCACCGCGTCGCGAAGCAGAGCGGCAACCCCTACGGCATGATCACGGTCGAGGACTTCGACGGCGAAGTGACCGTGATGTTCATGGGCAAGACCTATACCGAGTTCCAGTCCATGCTCATCGCCGACAGCATCCTGGTGGTACGCGGTCGTGTCTCCCGACGCGATGATGGGCTGAACCTGCACGGCCAGTCGGCGTTCTCGCCCGACCTCGGCTCCGTCGACGCCACGGGTTCCCTCGTGCTCCTCATGCCCGAGCACCGCGCGACGGAGACGACGGTGACGCAACTGGCTCAGGTGTTCTCACGGCACCCCGGCGACACCGAGGTCACCCTCAAGCTGCACAAGAGCGGTGTCGCGAAGGTGTTCGAGGTGCCGGCCCAGGTGCGTGTCACCGTCGACCTGTACGGAGAGCTGAAGGGGCTTCTCGGACCGCAGTGTCTGGGGTGAGCCTGGGATCGGCCGAGTAGGATCCCAATCGAGTTCTGTTCCGGAAGGATGCGTGACGTGACCGACGAGAAGCCCACACCCCAGACCGCCGGTGAAAGCACACCGGACGAGTACGACGCCCCCGCGATCGCGGAGTCCGCAGGCGCTGAGGCGCGTGCCGACGATGAGACCCCGGTCTCGCACGCCGCCGCCAGCCCCGAGTCCGATGAGCCTGCCGCGACCCCCACGCCGGACGTTTCGACCGTCACCTTCGCCGAGGCGTTCGAGGCGATGACCGACGGGCCGGACGGCGTAGACGAGGCTGCTCCTGCGCAGTACGGGGTGGGGCCGTTCTCGATCCGTGAGGTGTCTCTCGGTGCGGTCTGGCTCGTCGCGTTCGTCGTCTCCTTCTTCCCGATCTACAGCTACGGCAACGGCGGGTGGGGAAAGTCGGTGTGGACGGGTATCGACTGGCTGCTCACGATCGGCGTGCCGACCGTCGCGGTGTTCCTCATCGGCCTGCGCCGGCTGTCGCCCCAGGGCATCCGCCGAGTCGGCTCGCTCGGCATCGATCAGTTCGCCTCGGTCGCCTTCTCGGTCTCGTCGATCATCTGGCTCGGCATCCTCTGGAGCTCGTTCGTCTCGGTGGGCGGAGGAAGCGTCTTCCTCGCGACCTGGGTCGTCTGGGCGGAGTTCATCCTCATGCTGGCCGGCGTCGTGCTCACCGTCTTCGCGCCGCTTCTGCCGACCATCGGCGAGGACTTCCAGCATCGCTCGCAGGTGCCCGCCCACCGGTATGCGAGCCCCGCTCGCCCTGTCGTAGCCCGTCCTGCGACGCAGCGGGCGCCGTACTCGGGCCCCGTCGCGACGCCGCTGACCGACGCCCACGCTGACGGGGCCCAGAGCGATGGCGCCGCACCCGTCGCGGAGCCGACGTCGGAGACCACCGTCTTGGACGAGACGGTGCTCGCCCCGAGCCCGTCGCAGGCCTTCTGGGCCCTCGTTCCCGTCGAGCGCGACGTCGTCGATGAACACGGCACACCGCTGTTCCGCATCGGACCCACCGCCTGGGCGTTGGTCATCGAGGATCGCGGTGATCGCTTCGTCGTCCGTCACGAGGACGGCCGCATCGGCTACCTCACGGACGTCTCCGGCGTCACACGCGGGTAGCCTGGAACGATGCTCCGCACCATTGATGTGCGCGGTCGCGAGTTGACGACCGCGCAGTGGATTGCTGCTGTGCCCCGTGCTCAAGCCGCCCGCGCCGAAGCCCTCCAGGCGGCCTTCGAGATCGTCGACGACGTGCGCCTGCGCGGAGAAGCGGCGCTGCGGGAGCAGGCGGCGCGCTTCGATCGCGTCGAGGATCACGCCATTCGCGTTCCCGCCGCGCACCTCGACGACGCGCTCGAGCGTCTCGACCCGGGGGTACGGCGAGCGATCGAGGAGATGATCCGCCGCGTGCGGCTGGCCTCTGCCGCCCAGGTTCCCGCTGCGGCGATGACCGAGATCGTCCCCGGCGGCCGCGTCGAACAGCGCTGGCAGCCCGTTCGCCGCGCGGGTGTCTACGTGCCCGGCGGCAAGGCGGTGTATCCGTCGAGCGTCGTCATGAACGTCGTTCCCGCTCAGGTCGCCGGCGTCGGCGAGGTCGCGCTCGCGTCGCCGCCCCAAGCCGATGCGGACGGAAGGGTGCATCCCGACATCCTCGCCGCCGCGCGACTTCTCGGCGTGACGGAGGTCTACGCCATGGGCGGGGCCGGCGCGGTCGGCGCCTACGCGTACGGCGTGGACAGCATCGGCCTGGAGCCCGTCGACGTCGTCACCGGCCCTGGCAACAACTTCGTCGCAGCGGCCAAGCGCGCCGTCGGCGGGCTCGTCGGAACGGATTCCGAAGCCGGCGCGACGGAGATCCTGATCGTCGCCGATGAGCACGCCGATGCTGCACTGGTCGCCGTCGATCTCATCAGTCAGGCCGAGCACGACGAGCAGGCATCGGCGGTGCTCGTCACCTGGTCGCAGGAGTTGGCGGATCGTGTGCGTGCTGAGGTCGTGGAGCGGGTCTCACGCACCCGCAACGCGGCCCGCGCGACCGAGGCGCTCAACGGTCCGCAGTCGGCAGTCGTCCTGGTCGATGATCTCGCGGCAGCCACGGCCTTCAGCAACGCGTACGCACCGGAGCATCTCGAACTGCACCTGCGCGACCCTCGTCCGGAGGACTTCGTCAATGCCGGTGCGGTGTTCGTCGGTGCGTATTCGCCCGTGAGTCTCGGGGACTACCTGGCCGGTAGCAACCACGTGCTCCCGACGGGCGGGCAGCCGCGGTACGCGGCGGGCCTGTCGGCGGCGACGTTTCTGCGTCCGCAGCAGGTCATCGTGTACGACCGCGAAGCGCTGCGGGCGGCCCACGACGACATCGTCGCTCTGGCGGTCGCCGAGGCGCTGCCGGCGCACGGCGAAGCGGTCACTGCGCGGTTCGCGGACCTTTCGGCGGGGGAGTGACGCGTGCATTGCCCGTTCTGCCGTCACGCCGATTCGCGCGTGATCGATTCCCGTACCAGCGATGACGGTCTCAGCATCCGCCGTCGCCGCCAATGCCCGCAGTGCGGCGGCCGGTTCACGACCGTCGAGACCGCCAGTCTCAACGTCATCAAGCGCTCCGGCGTCATCGAGCCGTTCAGTCGCGAGAAGGTGATGTCCGGCGTTCGCAAAGCCTGCCAGGGACGTCCGGTGACCGAAGGCGATCTGGCGATGCTCGCTCAAGCGGTGGAGGAGGCGGTACGCCAGACCGGCGCGTCGCAGATCGACACGAACGAGATCGGTCTGACCATCCTCGGCCCGCTGCGCGACCTCGACGAGGTGGCCTATCTGCGCTTCGCCAGCGTGTACCAGGCTTTCGACTCGCTGGAGGACTTCGAGGCGTCGATCGCACAGCTGCGTGCCGACCACGCGGCGGAGGCGACGGAGTAGTCACGGCCGTCGCGCGCGCGACGACCCTGGGCGCGCCCTAGGCTGAGATCCGATGTACGCCTTCATCTTCCGCACCGTCTTCGCGCACATGGACCCCGAGCGGGCCCATCACCTCGTCATCCCCGTGATCCGTGCGTTCGGGATCTGGCCGCTGCGTCCGATCATGCGCGCGCTGACGGCACCCGACCCGTCGCTGCGCACGCGTGCACTGGGGCTCGACTTCGATTCACCGTTCGGCGTCGCCGCCGGCTTCGACAAGAACGCCGTCATGAGCGAGGGGCTGTACGCGCTCGGCTTCGGTCATGTCGAAGTGGGCACCGTGACGGCAGTGCCGCAGGAGGGGAACCCGCGTCCGCGGCTGTTCCGCCTCATCGCCGACCGGGGCCTCATCAACCGGATGGGCTTCAACAACGCCGGTGCCGCCGCCGCCGCCCAAAGGCTCGGCCGCTCGCGACGTCGACCCCGTCGCGCCGTGCTCGGGGCGAACATCGGCAAGAGTCGCGTCGTCGATGTCGAGCACGCGACCGCCGACTACGTCACCAGCACGAAGCTGGTCGCCCCCGTCGCGGACTACCTCGTCGTCAACGTCTCCTCACCCAACACCCCCGGTCTGCGTGGGCTGCAGGCCGTGGAGACGTTGCGCCCTCTGCTGGAGGCGGTTCGGGATGCCGCGGGCACCACGCCGCTGCTCGTGAAGATCGCTCCCGACCTTCCCGACGAGGAGGTCGAGGCGGTGGCGCGTCTGGCGGTCGACCTCGGCCTGGCCGGGCTCGTCGCGACCAATACGACGATTTCACGCGAAGGCCTCACGGCGGACGCCTCCGCTGTTGCGGCGATGGGTGCGGGCGGCCTCTCAGGGGCCCCGCTGCGCGGTCGGGCGCTGGACGTGCTGAGGGTCGTCCGCGCGGTCGTGCCCGACGAGTTCTGCGTCATCGCCGCCGGGGGCGTCGAGAGTGCGGCCGACGTCCAGGAGCGGCTGGATGCCGGGGCCACCCTCGTACAGGGATACACCGGCTTCATCTACCGCGGGCCCCTCTGGGCGCGTCAGATCAACCGAGGGCTGGTGGCGGCGCGCCGGACCCGCTGACCGTGTTCGTCGGCGCGCTCCGCGTGTAGCGCAGAGTGCCGCGCCGCTCGTGGGGGCGCAGTCCAGACTCCTCGAGTACCCGGCGCATCCGGTGCATGAGCGGCGGCAGCTGTGAAGCTCTACCGTTTCGCTGGCGCACCATGCCGACGAGGAATGTCTCGCGGCGGGTCGCGGTGTGCACCTCGAAGCACGCAGTATCGCCTTGCGAGCGCCAGATCACGCTCTGGATCATCGGGTACGGAACGGTCCAGCGGTCCTCGGCATCCACGACGAGCGCCCCGGTGTGCCACCGAAGCGTCACGGGGAGGCGCCGACTGTTGACGACTCCCCAGATCGCCGCGTACACCGGCATCCCGACGAAGAGGCCCAAAGCGACGACGATCATGAGCGGGGGCAGGCGGAGGAGCCAGCGTTCGGTGACGATCACGACCACCGCGCTGAGTGCGCCGACGACGACCACCGCTCCGACGGCGAGAGCCGTCAGCGCCGCTGTCGTGAAGCGCGCGGCGTTCACCGTGACTTCGGGACGACGATCCGCCCCGCTCCACGTGGGCTCCGCCAGGGCCGCCGCGCGTCGCTCGGCGGCGCGGTCGAACCGTCCGGAGATTCGACCGAGGAGGGTGATCAGCACCCATCCACCGGCCGGTGGGATGCCGAGCGCGACGACGGAAAGTGAGCGAGGCCACGGTTCCGGCAGCGATCCGAGGGTCCGGATGAGGGGAGTGGTCGATGCCAGCAGTGCGATGCCCCCGGGGGCGAGTGCGACGTGCCCTCCCCACTGCCACCGCTCTGGCCAGGCGTTCAGCGCATTGACGAGGGCGAAACCGACTGCCCAGCCGCCGATGATGACGCAGAGGTACGCCGAGAATCCGCCGTCGCTCGTCGGAGTGACGAGCAGTGCGCCCGCGGCGCAGAGCACGACGCCCATGAGTGCGGGCACGACGACGAACCAGACTCGCCACTGGTGCGCGGCGCGAGGAGTGGACTGCTCCGTCGGCCTCCGACTCGTCGTCGCGCCGTCGGTAGGGGAGTCCGGCATCGTCGAGGACGTCTCAGACGGGTCGGCCGCCGCGCTTGACCTGCGGCTTGGGCAGCCGCATGAAGCGCATCTGGATCGTGCGCATGCCGGCGTACCAGCCGAGACCCTTCTCGGTGCGGTCGGCGAACTTCTCGCGAGCGAGTTTCTTGACCCGCACGCTCGTGATGATCATGTCGACGACGACGACGAGGATGTAGAGCCAGAGTGCGGCGAACCCGTAGTAGACGATGGCGGTGTTCGGAATGAGGCTCAGCAGGATCACGATCAGCATGAGCGGCATGAGCAGCTCGCCCGGGTGCCACCCGCCGTCGACGACGTCGCGGACGAACCGGCGCTGCGGGCCACGGTCGCGAACGGGCAGGTACTTCTCCTCGCCGTTCGCCATGCCGATGCGGGCACGCTCGCGCTGCGAGGCCAGCTCGGCCTTCGCGCGGGCCCGCGCCTCCTTCGTGTCGGCGACGAGAGGACGCTTGCGGGCGGCCTCCTGCTCGGCTCGCGACGGCGTCGGACGGTGCTTGCCGGGTCCGGTCGGGACGGTGGCGTCGGCGTCGGGAGCGGCGGGGTTCTTGGCCACGGTGTGGATCCTCGTTGTCATCACGGGTGGTGCGCACGCGCGGGAACGCGCGGCAGCTGCGCTCTAAGATTACCCGCATGAGCTCGGAGCTGTCCCGTCGTACCGCCGTCCGCGATGCCGCCGAGGCGGCCGTCCCCGCCGCCCTCGCCGATCTGGGGCGACTCGTGCGCATTCCGTCGGTGGCGTTCCCCGGTTTCGATCGGGCCGAGGTCGCACGCAGCGCCGATGCGGTTGCTGAACTTCTCGAGCAGCTCGGCATCTTCGAGCGCGTCGAGGTGAAGACCGCGATCGTTCCCGAGACGGGAGCGGAGGGGATGCCCGCGGTCCTCGCGACGCGTGCAGCGCGCAACGGGCGTCCGACGATTCTGCTGTACGCGCACCACGACGTTCAGCCCGTCGGCGACGAGTCGCTCTGGGAGACGCCGCCCTTCGAGCCGACGGTACGCGGTGGACGCCTCTACGGACGCGGAGCCGCCGACGACAAGGCCGGGATCATGGCGCACGTCGGCGCCCTCCGCGCTCTCGTCGACGCGTGCGGCGGCGACGTCGATCTCGGTGTGAACCTCTTCATCGAGGGCGAAGAGGAAGCCGGTTCGGCATCCTTCGCGCAGTTCCTCCGCGACAACGCCGACGCGCTGCGCGCGGACGTCATCGTCGTCGCCGATTCCGGCAACTGGGATGCGACGACTCCGGCCCTCACGGTATCGCTGCGCGGCAACGCACGCTTCACCATGACCGTGCGCACACTTGAGCACGCGTCCCACTCCGGCATGTTCGGCGGTGCGGTGCCCGATGCGATGCTGGCGACGGTGAAGCTGCTCGCCACGATGTGGGACGACGACGGTGCGGTCTGCGTCGCCGGGCTCACCGAGCGCGAGGCAGCGACTCCCGACTACTCCGAGGAGACCCTGCGCGATGAGGCCGGACTTCCCGAGGGTGTGAGCCCGATCGGACGCGGCTCGATCCTCAGCCGCATCTGGAACAAGCCGTCCATCACCGTCACCGGCATCGATGCTCCCAGTGTGAAGAACGCGTCGAACACGCTCTCTCCCGAAGTCTCGGTCGTCATCAGCATGCGCGTGGCTCCCGGCCAGCCTGCCCGCGAGGCCTACGGGGCGCTCGAGGCCCACCTTCGCGCGCACGCCCCGTTCGGCGCAGAGCTCTCCTTCCGCGATGTCGACTGCGGCGACGCTTTCCTGGTCGACACCAGCGGGGCCGCGGTGACGTCGGCGCGCGACGCGCTGCGGGAGGGCTACGGCGTGGAGCCGGTCGACATCGGCGTCGGCGGATCGATCCCGTTCATCGCGGACCTGGTGCGCGAGTTCCCGGGCGCCCAGATCCTGGTGACCGGCGTGGAGGATCCACATGCACGGGCCCACAGCCCGAACGAGTCGCTCCACCTGGACACGTTCCGCCGCGCACTCGTGTCCGAGGCTCTGCTGCTCGAGGAGCTCGATCGCGGGTGACACGGCTCGCCGCCGTGCCGGCGCGCGGGCGTCATCGGCCCGGGGTGCCCGCTGCCGCGTAGAATCGAGAACGACCCGCCGTCTGATAACGGCTTCGATCATCACGAGGTTCCGGAGAGTGCCATGACCGACATCGCCACCAACACCCCCGTCGAGGCCACCACGGCTGCACACGGCGTTCTCCTGACGGACGCCGCGGCCGAGAAGGTGAAGAATCTCCTCCAGCAGGAGGGTCGCGACGACCTGCGTCTGCGCGTCGCGGTGCAGCCGGGCGGATGTTCGGGTCTGATCTACCAGCTCTACTTCGACGAGCGCTTCCTCGACGGCGATCAGGCCGTCGACTTCGACGGCGTCGAGGTCATCGTCGACGATATGTCCGTGCCGTACCTGGATGGCGCGACCATCGACTTCAAGGACACGATCTCCGAGCAGGGCTTCACGATCGACAACCCCAACGCCGCGGGCAGCTGCGCCTGCGGCGACAGCTTCCACTGATACGGGCGTCTCTGGTCAGGCCGGAAAAACCCCTCCGATAGTGGCAGACATCCTGGGCGGATGGCCTGAATCGGGTGGGAGCTTGCCTTAGACTGAACGGTGTTCGACCTTCATGACCCCGAAAGGTGCACCGTGCGCGTCAAACGCCGACTCCGGCTCGCCGTCATCCCGATCGGGATCGCCTCGGCGATCACCCTCGCGGGATGCACTCCCACCGAGCTGAACGGCTTCCTGCCGGGCTTCACCGACGATGGCACGCAAGCCACGAACCACACCGAGATGGTGTCGGGTCTGTGGGTGAACTCCTGGATCGTCCTTCTGGTGGTCGGCATCATCACCTGGTCGCTCATGGGGTGGGCGGCGATCGCCTATCGTCGCCGTCGCGGACAGCGTGGACTGCCGGTGCAGCTGCGGTACAACATGCCCGTCGAGATCTTCTACACGGTCGTTCCGCTGATCCTCGTGCTCGGCTTCTTCGCCTTCACGGCGCGCGACCAGGCGGTGCTCGAGACGCAGTACGACAACCCCGACGTCTGCGTGACGGCGATCGGCAAGCAGTGGGCTTGGGACTTCCAGTACAACGACGACCAGGCCGACTGCCAGGCCGGCGACAACGCCGTCTGGGCCATGGGCGTTCAGGCTCAGACCGACGCCCAGGGAAACATCACCAGCGACCTGCCGACCCTGGTTCTGCCGGTCAACGAGAGGGTCAAGATCAAGCTGACCTCCCGCGATGTCATCCACTCCTTCTGGATCGTCGACTTCCTCTACAAGAAGGACATGTACATCGGGAAGGACAACTACTGGTCGTTCATCCCGACACGCGTCGGCGAATACGACGGCAAGTGCGCCGAGCTCTGCGGCCAGTACCACTCGATGATGCTCTTCAAGGTCAAGGTCGTCGAGCCGACCGAGTACCAGCAGTACCTCGCAGGCCTGCGCGCCGCCGGTCAGACCGGTGACATCAACAAGGCCTACGACAGACTGCAGAACTTCCCGGGCACGGGAGCCCCCGTCGAATCTGAGGGACAACACTGATGGCGACCACGCTTCCTCTCCAGGGCGAGACTTCCGCGCGCCCGACCACGCTGCCCCCGCGTCAGGCGGCTCTCATGAGCTCGACGCGCGTGGGACAGAAGGGCAACATCATCGTCAAGTGGATCACCTCCACGGACCACAAGACGATCGGGTACATGTACCTCATCGCGTCGGTGATCTTCTTCCTGCTCGGCGGCGTCATGGCGCTGATCATTCGCGCTGAGCTGTTCGAGCCGGGAATGCAGATCCTTCCGACGAAGGAGCAGTACAACCAGCTCTTCACGATGCACGGCACGATCATGCTGCTGATGTTCGCGACGCCGCTGTTCGCCGGCTTCGCCAACGCGATCCTGCCGTTGCAGATCGGCGCGCCGGACGTCGCGTTCCCGCGTCTGAACGCGTTCGCCCTGTGGCTGTTCATCTTCGGATCGGTGATCGCGGTCGCCGGCTTCCTGACTCCGCAGGGTGCGGCGGCGTTCGGTTGGTTCGCCTATCAGCCCCTGGCGGGAGCGTCGTTCTCTCCCGGCGCCGGCGGCAACCTCTGGATGCTGGGACTCGGTATGTCCGGTTTCGGCACCATCCTGGGCGCGGTGAACTTCATCACCACGATCATCACGATGCGCGCGCCCGGCATGACGATGTGGCGTCTGCCGATCTTCACGTGGAACACGCTCGTCACCAGCATCCTGATCCTGATGGCGTTCCCCGTGCTCGCCGCGGCCATCCTGGCCGCCGCCGCCGACCGCGTGCTCGGTGCCCACATCTACGACCCCGCCAACGGCGGCGTGCTCCTGTGGCAGCACCTCTTCTGGTTCTTCGGCCACCCCGAGGTCTACATCATCGCTCTGCCGTTCTTCGGCATCGTCTCCGAGATCTTCCCGGTGTTCAGCCGTAAGCCGATCTTCGGCTACAAGACCCTGGTGTATGCCACGATCGCCATCGCGGCGCTGTCGGTCTCGGTGTGGGCTCACCACATGTACGTGACGGGTTCGGTGCTGCTGCCGTTCTTCTCTCTCATGACGATGCTCATCGCGGTGCCGACGGGCGTGAAGATCTTCAACTGGATCGGAACCCTCTGGCGCGGCTCGGTGACCTTCGAGACGCCGATGGTGTTCTCGCTCGGCTTCCTCGTCTCGTTCGTCTTCGGTGGTCTGACCGGTGTGATCCTCGCCTCACCGCCGCTGGACTTCCACCTCTCCGACTCATACTTCGTCGTCGCCCACTTCCACTACGTGGTGTTCGGCACGGTCGTGTTCGCGATGTTCGCCGGCTTCTACTTCTGGTGGCCGAAGTGGACGGGGCGCATGCTCAACGAGCGACTCGGCATGGTCCACTTCTGGATGCTGTTCATCGGTTTCCACATGACCTTCCTCATCCAGCACTGGCTGGGTGTGGACGGCATGGTGCGCCGCTACGCCGACTATTCGGCCGCGGACGGCTGGACCTGGCAGAACCAGGTGTCCACGATCGGAGCGATGATCCTCGGTGCCTCCATGATCCCGTTCTTCCTGAACGTGTGGATCACCTCGCGCAAGGCGCCGCGGGTCACGGTCAACGATCCCTGGGGCTACGGCGGATCGCTCGAGTGGGCCACCAGCTGCCCGCCGCCGCGTCACAACTTCACCTCGATTCCGCGCATCCGCAGTGAGCGCCCTGCCTTCGACCTCAACCACCCCGAAGCAGCGCTTCCGGTCGGTGTCGGTCCGGCGAAGGATGCTCCCGATGCTCCCGTCATGGACACGGCCGAGGGGAAGGTCAAGTAAGTGAAGACCAACGTCAACCTCTGGTGGATCCTCGCCGCGTTCTTCCTGCTGGTCACCGGGGTCTACACCGGCTGGAACATCATCGAGCACTCCGATCGTCCGTGGTTCCACGCGATCGAGTGGGTCGGCACCGTGGCCCTGCTGTTCACCATGTTCATGTCGGTGATGATCGGCTTCTACGTTGGCCGCGTGCACCGCGCGCAGGGCGGCGAGCTGCCCGAAGACTCACTGACGGCCGACATCGATGACGGCGACCCGGAGATGGGTGAGTTCAGCCCGTGGTCGTGGTGGCCTCTGGTGCTCGCGTTCTCCGCGGCGCTCGGCATCCTTGGTCTCGCGGTCGGCACCTTCCTCTTGCCGATCGGGCTCGGCGTGTTCGTCGTCGCCATCGTCGGGTGGGTCTTCGAGTACTACCGCGGGTACTTCGCACGCTGAACGATCGCGCTTCGGCTGTGACGGCTCATTCGTTGCGGGCCGGCGTCTCCAGCGACGTCGGCCCGTTTCGCGATGTCAACCAAGATGCCGCCTTCATCGCGTCGTGGGGAGCGGGCGTCGCGGACGGGGTCGGCGGCGGCCCCGCCGGCGATCTCGCATCGGCGGCTCTCGTGCATCGACTGGTCGCAGGAGGCTGGAGAGCGGGCGATGCGGCAGCGCTGACCACTCGGCTGCAGGTGGCCAACTGGGATCTGGGCGCGCACGTACGGCGGGATCCCTCGCTGGCGGGTATGGCGACCACGTTCACGGGCATCTGGTTCGGTGATGGCGGGACCCTTCTTCTCGCGCATACCGGAGACTCTCGGGGTTATCTGCTCCGTTCGGGACGACTGGTGCGTCAGACCCGTGACGATTCGTTCGTCCAGGTGCTCGTCGACCAGGGGCTGGTGACGGAGTCCGACGCGATGACGCATCCGCGCCGCAACATCATCACCGCCTCGCTTCGCGGCGAGCCGTCCGATGCGGTCAGCGTGACCTCGCAGAAGCCGGTAGCCGGCGATCGCTGGCTGCTGTGCAGTGACGGCGTCAGCGACTATCTGCCGGACGACGCGATCGAGGAGATCCTGCGAGACGTCGACGGGCAGCAGGATGCCGCGGAGATCATGGTCGGGGCGGCGCTGCAGGCCGGCTCTCGCGACAATGTGACGGCCGTGGTCGCAGACGTCTACGCGGGGATTCTGTCGGCCGGCGGGGTTGTCTTCGCGGGCGCGGCCACCGAGCTCTTCAGCGAAGACGCGCGACCGATCGCCGGCTGAAGCCCCGGCATCATTGTCGCCCAGGCGGCGTTCTCACGGGCGCACGTACATGACCTGAGGGTCGAACACGCGGGGGAGCACACCGTGAGCGTTCTCAGTGGGCAGCCCTTCGCGCACCCAGTACTCGTATCCTCCGATCATCTCCTTCACGGCGTAGCCCAGGCGAGCGAACTCGACGGCGCCCTTGGCGCCGGCATTGCAGCCGGGGCTCCAGCAGTACACGACCACCGGCGTCGTCAGGGGGATCTCCTTCGGAGCCCGTTCGGCGATGTCGCGGTACGGAATGTGGACAGCACCCACCGGGTGGCCCTGGGCCCAGGCGTCGGCGCTGCGCACATCGACGAATACAAAGGCTTCTCCGGCGTGCTGAGCCGCGTAGACGTCCGAGGCGTCGGTCTCGTGTGCGAGCTTGCCGGCGAAGTAGGAGAGAGCGTCAGTCATGGTTCGACGCTACGCGAACGACGAAGCGGCGAGGAGGACCGGGACGGTCACTCCTCGCCGCTTGACTGCCAGCCTGAGCGGCCGATTAATCCTCGTCTTTCGCGTCCTTCTTGTCGTCGTCGGGGACGATGACGTTCGAGGGGCGCACGGCGGTCTCACTCTGGTGGCCGTCGTCGATCGGGTGGTGCGGAGCCTCGCCGACACCGGCGCGCTCGTGCATGCCCTGGATCTCGGCATCCTCCTCAGCGGCGATGTGGTCCAGCGTGTGGTGCTGGTGGGCACGCGCTTCCTCGAGCTCCGCCTGAGTGACCGGAGCGAGGCGGTCCTCGAAGAACCAGCGCGACAGCGAAGCGCGGAAGTTCTCGTGCCAGGGGATGCGACCCTGATCGTTCGGACGCACCACGAGCGGCTGGTTCGTCTCGAAGTCGACGAGCTTGACGATCTCGTACTGGTCGACCGGCTGGTGGACCTCGATGTACTCCCCGCCCGGAAGGCGGACGATGCGGCCGGACTCGTAGCCGTGCAGCGCGATCTCGCGGTCCTTCTTCTGGAGCGCGATGCACAGACGCTTCGTGATGAAGTACGCGAGAACCGGTCCGACGAACAACAGCGCCTGCAGCGTGTGGATGACGCCTTCCATCGTGAGCCAGAAGTGGGTGGCGATGATGTCCGAGGATGCCGCGGCCCACAGCACCGCATAGAACGTGACGCCGGCGGCACCGATCGCGGTGCGCGTCGCGGCGTTGCGCGGACGCTGGGCGATGTGGTGCTCGCGCTTGTCACCCGTGATCCAGGCCTCGATGAACGGGTACAGCATCACGATCACGATGAACAGGCCCAAAGCCGTCAGCGGGATGAGGATGTTGAACGACCAGGTGCGGTCCCACAGGACGAATTCGAGGTGCGGCGGCACGAGACGCAGCGCGCCGTCGGCGAACCCGATGTACCAGTCGGGCTGCGTACCGGCCGAGACCGGCGACGGGTCGTACGGACCGTAGTTCCAGATCGGGTTGATCGTGAACAGGGAGGCGATCAGCACGATCACGCCGAACGTGATGAAGAAGAAGCCGCCCATCTTCGACATGTAGACCGGGACCATGGGGAAGCCCACGACATTGCTGTTCGTGCGGCCAGGACCGGCGAACTGGGTGTGCTTGTTCACGATCATGAGCATGAGGTGCACGGCGAGCAGCGCCACCAGGATGGCGGGCAGCAGCAAGATGTGCAGCGTGTACAGGCGCCCGACGATCTGAGTCCCGGGGAACTCGCCGCCGAACAGCAGGAAGGAGGTCCACGTTCCGATGACCGGAATGCCCTTGACCATGCCGTCGATGATGCGCAGGCCGTTGCCCGACAGCAGGTCATCCGGCAGCGAGTAACCGGTGAAGCCTTCGGCCATGGCGAGGATGAAGAGGATGAAGCCGATCACCCAGTTCAGCTCGCGCGGCTTGCGGAACGCACCCGTGAAGAACACGCGGAGCATGTGCACGCCGATGCCAGCGACGAAGACCAGCGCAGCCCAGTGGTGAATCTGACGCACCAGCAGGCCGCCGCGGATGTCGAACGACAGCCGCAGCGCCGAGTCGAGCGCGGCGGACATCTCGACGCCACGCAGCGGGACGAACGCCCCGTCGTAGTGCGTTTCGACCATGGATGCCTGGAAGAAGAACGTCAGGAACGTTCCCGACAGCAGGACGACGACGAAACTCCACAGCGCGATCTCGCCGAGCATGAAGGACCAGTGGTCCGGGAAGATCTTGCGGCCGAGCTCCTTGACCAGACCGGAGATGCTGGTGCGCTCGTCGAGGTAGTTCGCCGCGCCGGCGACGAAGCGGCCGCCCAGCGGCTTCTCGTCGCGCGAGGTCTGAGGCGTGGTGTCAGGGCCTGTCTCGGTGACAGTCGCGGTGCTCAATGGCGCTCCCAGAAGCTCGGGCCGACGGGTTCGGTGAAGTCGCTCTGCGCGATGAGGTACCCCTCGGAGTCGACGGTGATCGGCAGCTGCGGCAGCGGACGGGCGGCCGGTCCGAAGATCACCGCGGCGCCGTGGGTCACGTCGAACTGCGACTGGTGGCAGGGGCAGAGCAGGTGGTGGGTCTGCTGCTCGTACAGGGCGACAGGGCAGCCGACGTGCGTGCAGACCTTCGAGTACGCCACGATGCCGTTGTATGACCAGCTCTTGCGGTCTTCGGCTTCGACGATCTGCTCGGGCAGCATCCTCATCAGCAGGACGATGGCCTTCGCCTTCTCCTCGAGGTAGCCGTCGCTGTGGCTGAGCTCGGCGAGGGACTGGGGGATCACGTGCACCGCGGAGCCCAGAGTGAGATCGGCGGCACGGATCGGCTCGCCGGTGGGGTCGTGCGCGAGACGCTCACCCTTCTTCCACATCGTGTGGCTGAGCAGGGCGACCGGGTCGCCGGCGATCGGGTTCTCGGGGCTGGACTCGGGAGCCAGGCCGCGGAAGAGTGTGATGCCGGGGAGAACCGACGCGACCAGCGCGGCGATCAGCGATCCGCGAATGGCGGTGCGGCGTCCGAACCCGGACTCCTCATTCGCCTCGCGGAAGACCGCGACAGCGCCCTCTCGCGTCACGTCGCGTCCGCGCGTGGCGTGACGCGGCTCGATGTGCTCCTTGTCGCTCATCACGGCCTTGGACCAGTGGATCGCCCCGATGCCGATTGCGAGGAGCGCGAGGGCGATACCCAACCCGATGAACAGGTTGTTGTGGCGGATGTCGACGATCTGGCCGCTCTCGATCGGGAAGAGCATGTAGGCGGCGACCGCCCAGATGCTCCCTGCGAGAGAGAGGTAGAACAGCGTGTAGACCGTGCGAACGGCGCGCTGCATGGCCGCCGGGTCCTTGTCGGTGATGCGCTCCCGGTGGGGCGGGAGGCCCGGGTTCTGCACGGGGTCGGGGACGGCGACGGCGAGCCCGGGGGAGGGCTTCCATGAAGCCCTCTCGTGCTCGAGTGCGTCTTCCTCGTGTGCCATGTCTCGTCCGTTCCCTACGTCAGTGCCGTTGTCCACGTGTGCCCGATCAGTTCGACTTCGCCGTGATCCACACGGTGATGCCGATGAGCGCGCCGATGCCGAAGATCCAGATGAACAGACCCTCCGAGACCGGGCCGAGCGAGCCGAGGTTGAAACCGCCGGCGGACTCGTTCTCCTGCAGGTACATCAGCGACGAGATGATGTCGCGCTTCTCGTCCGGAGTGATGGTCATGTTGTTGAAGACCGGCATGTTCTGCGGGCCGGTGACCATCGCCGCGTAGATGTGCAGCGGGCTGGTCTTGGTCAGTGCCGGGGCGTACTTGCCCTCCGTGAGTGCACCACCGGCGGCGGCGACGTTGTGGCACATGGCGCAGTTGACGCGGAAGAGCTCGGCGCCGTTGGCGACATCGCCCTTGCCGTCGAGGATGCGCGCATCCGGATAAGTCGGGCCGGGCGCCACGGACTGGGCCCAGGCCGCGATCGCACGGATCTGGTCCTCGGTGAACTGCACCGGCTTCTGAGGCGCCTGCGGCCCCTGCATCTGCAGCGGCATGCGTCCCGTCGACATCTGGAACTCGACGGCCAGCTCTCCGACGCCGTACAGGGAGGGTCCGTCAGCGGTGCCTTCCATGTTGAGGCCGTGGCACGTGGCGCAGTTGGCCTGGAAGAGCTTCTTGCCGTCTTCGACGGTCAGCGTCGTGGACGACGCGGACGCGGGCTCCGTCGCGGCCATCGCCGCCGACGCGCCGGCGTAGACGCCGCCGGTGACGAGAAGGCCGATGCCGATGAGCGCGGCGGCAGCCCACTTGCTGCGACGACCGGTCTTCTGCCGGGTGGTCTTGGTTGCCATGGAGGAACTCAGCTCCGCTTCTTACTTGACGACGTAGATGACGAAGAACAGGACGATCCACACCACGTCGACGAAGTGCCAGTAGTACGAGACGACGATCGCAGACGTCATCTCCTTGCGTCCGAAGTTCTTGACGGCGTAGGCGCGGCCGATCACGAGGAGGAAGGCGAGGAGGCCGCCCGTCACGTGCAGCGCGTGGAAACCGGTGGTGATGTAGAAGGCCGACGCGTACGAGCTCGCGCTGATCGGCATGCCCTCTGCGACGAGCGTCGCGTACTCCCACACCTGTCCGGAGACGAAGACGGCTCCCATCACGAACGTGAGGAAGAACCACTCCACCATTCCCCACTGGCGGAACTGCCAGATGGAGCCGCGACGATACGGCTGGAAGCGCTCGGCGGCGAAAACCCCGGCCTGGGCGGTGAACGAGGAGAGCACCAGGATGCCGGTGTTCACGGCCGCGAACGGCACGTTCAGGTCGCCGGTGCTGGCAGCCCACAGGTCGGGGGAGGCGTTGCGCAGCGTGAAGTAGATCGCGAAGAGACCCGCGAAGAACATGACCTCGCTGCCGAGCCACACGATGGTGCCGACGGCGACCGGATCCGGCCGCTTGACGGAACGCAAGGCTTGGGAATAGGTCGCTGGAGTGGTCGTCACGCTCCCCATTATGGCTGATTTCACAGCCGGTTTTCGCATCACTGAAGGTGCGTTCGACTTTCGGGGGGGATTGGAGGGGCCTTCGGGCGCGCCGGGAGTTGGCTGGCAGAGTGCCGATAGGATCGGGGCTCATGGCGGAGCTCTATTCCTGGCCCGAAATCCTCACGGCGGTGCTCGAGCGGCGCGACCTCAGCGTGTCCGAGTCGACCTGGGCCATGCGGCAGGTGATGCGGGGCACGGCGACCCCGTCGCAGCTCGGTGGATTCCTCCTCGCGCTGCGCGCGAAAGGCGAGACGGTCGACGAGATCGTGGGCTTCCGCGACGCGATCCTCGAGGCCGCGCTGCCGCTGCCTGTGTCCGCCGACGTGCTCGACATCGTCGGCACCGGGGGAGACCGCTTCGGCACCGTCAACATCTCGACGATGTCGGCGATCGTGGCCGCGGCGACCGGAATCCCGGTCGTCAAGCACGGCAACCGCGCCGCCAGCTCCGCCTCAGGATCCTCCGACGTGCTCGGTGCGCTCGGCATCGATCTGGCACTGCCGCCGGAGCGAGTCGCCGAGGTGCTGGCCGAGGCCGGCATCACCTTCGCCTTCGCGTCCGCGTTCCATCCCGGCTTCCGTCACGCGGGACCGACGCGAGCGGAGCTGGGCGTGCCCACGGTCTTCAACTTCCTCGGGCCGCTCTGCAACCCGGCCCGCGCCGAGGCCAACGCCGTGGGGGTCGCCGCTCTCGACCGCGTTCCTCTGATCACCGGCGTCTTCCAGACACGCGGAGCGACGGCGTTGGTCTTCCGCGGCGATGACGGCCTGGACGAGCTCACGACCACGGGCCACAGCCGCGTGTGGGAGATCAGCCGAGGCGACATCCATGAGCACGACCTCGATCCGCGAGACCTCGGCATCCCTCTGGCGGAGATCGACGACCTGCTCGGCGGCGATGCGCAGCACAACGCCGAGGTCGTGCGACGGGTGCTCGACGGCGAGAAGGGCGCCGTGCGCGACATCGTGCTGCTGAACGCGGCCGCGGGAATCGTCTCGTACGACCTGTTCCGCGACGCCACGCAGGTGCAGCTGCCGATCGTCGAGCGTCTCGCCGACGCCCGCGACCGGGCGGCGGACGCCATCGACGACGGCTCGGCTCGCGGTGTCCTCGACCGCTGGGTCGAGGCAACGACTCGCGCTGTGGACTGACCACAGGGTTTTCTCCGGCCCGTTCGCCTGGTCCCGGCTCTCGTGAGAGCGACACCGTGAGGCAACAGCACGGCACCGAAGAGAGGACCCGCCATGTCAGCGAACATCGCCACCGCCGACACCCTTGAACCCCCGCAGAAGAAGGTCGGCTTCGTCAAGATCGCCGGCATGCTCGGCATCCTCGGCGGCATCGCGCTCATCGTGGTGGGTCTTGTCGTCTGGCTCACGGTGTCCAGCCAGCTGCGCGCGGAGAACATCACGGTGCCCGACGATGCGATGGCCTTCCAGGGGCAGACCGTCCAGGGCCCGTTCACCGCCTACGTGCAGGCCGACATCATCCAGCACCACGCGCTGAAGGCGTCGGACGGTAAGACCTATGCCGAACTCGACAGGGAGGATCCGGTGCGCGCGACCATGATGAACGCGTCGTTCCCGCGCGCCTCGCTGTTCACCTCCGTCGTCTCGTTCGGTGTCGCCGCCTTCGCGATGGGGGTGGGGATCCTGTCCATCCTCTTCGGTGCGGCCCTCACTCGGCTGGCCTCGGTGCCCGTCGTCGTGCGGCGGTCTGCCGTGATTCGGTCCTGACGCCTCACAGATCGTCCCCTTGGAACGGGCTCGCGCACCGCGCGGGCCCGTTTCGCTGTCATGATGACGTGCAGATGAAGCCGATCGACGCGCTGCGGGAGATCGCGACGCTGCTCGAGCGCGAGCGGGCGTCGCGATACCGCTCTGCCGCCTTCCGCAGGGCGGCGGCAGCGATCGAGGATCTCTCGGACGACGAGCTGCGTGATGACGCGAGCCTGCGCAGGCGCGCGGGCATCGGGGACTCGTCGTTCCGAGTGATCCACGAGGCGCTGGCCGGCGAGGTGCCCGCCTACCTCGCGGAGCTGCGTGACCGATTCGCCCCTGCACGTTCGACGCTGCGAGCGAAGCTGCGCGGCGACCTGCACTGTCACTCGAACTGGTCGGACGGCACGACCTCGATCGGCGAGATGGTCGACGCGGGGCGCGCCCTCGGTCACGAATACCTCGCGCTGACGGATCACTCGCCGCGTCTGCGCGTGGCCAACGGTCTGAGCGCGCAACGACTGCGTGCGCAGCTCGACGAAGTACCGTCGTTCAGCGACGATCGCTTCACACTGCTCAGCGGTATCGAGGTGGACATCCTCGATGACGGACGTCTCGATCAGGAGCGTGCCCTGCTCGCACGGCTGGACGTGGTCGTCGCCTCGGTGCACTCGAAGCTACGCATGGAGTCTCCGGCGATGACCCGCCGTCTGGTGGCCGCTGTTTCGTCGGGGCAGGCGCATGTGCTCGGCCACGTGACGGGCCGGCTCGTGCGGGGCGAGCGGGGCACCCGGCCGGCTTCCACCTTCGATGCGCGCGCGGTGTTCGCGGCCTGCGCGGCTCACGACGTCGCGGTGGAGATCAATGCGCGACCGGAGCGTGAGGATCCGCCTGCGGGGCTCATCGCTCTCGCCCTGGCCGAGGGGTGCCTGTTCTCCCTCGACTCCGACGCGCACGCTCCGGGCCAACTCGGTCTGCTCGATGAGGGGGCCGCTCGTGCAGAGCGAGCCGGCGTGCCGCCGGAGCGGATCATCACCACGTGGCCGCTGGACCGCTTGCGCGCGTGGCTCGCGCGCTGATCGTCAGGCGCGCGCGGTGATCGCGGCGACCGCACGGGAGAGCGGCGTCCCGAGGTTCCACTCGGCATCCAGTCGGGCGGTCGCAGCGGGGTCGGGGGAGCGCCGCGGCGCTCCGACGGCGGGGAGCTCGAGGGTGCGGACGACCTCGACGACCTGAGGTGCGACCGCGAGGTAGTCGGTCGCAGCGAGGATCTTCGCGCGAACGCCCGCGGACAGGCCGCCGCGGGCGGCTTCGCTGAGGATGCCGGCGAGGTCACCGTGAGCGGCAAGGAGCGCCGCAGCCGTCTTCTCCCCGATGCCGGCGACGCCCGGCAGACCATCGGAGGCGTCGCCGCGCAAGACGGCGAAGTCGGCGTACTGGCTCGCGAGCACTCCGTACTTCTCGACGACGGCAGCGTCGTCGAGCACGTCGAGCTTGCTCATGCCGCGTCCGGTGTAGATGACGCGCACCGACCGTGTGTCGTCGACGAGTTGGAAGAGGTCGCGGTCGCCCGTCACGACGTCCACGGCGCCCGCGTGCTGCGTCGCGTAGCTGGCGATGACGTCGTCGGCCTCATGATCGGCATGTCCGACGACGGGGATGCCGAGAACTGCCAGCTCGTCGCGGATGACGGGGATCTGGGCCGTGAGCGGATCGGGGACCTCTTCGATGTCGGTGCCGTCGGCGACGACCTCGGCGACACGGTGCGTTTTGTAGGTGGGGATGAGGTCGACCCGCCACTGCGGACGCCAGTCGTCATCCCAACAGGCGATCACGTGGGTCGGCTCGTACGCGGACACCAGCTTGGCGATCATGTCGAGCAGCCCGCGCGCGGCGTTGACCGATGTGCCGTCGGGTGCTTTCACGGTGTCCGGCACGCCGTAGAAGGCGCGGAAGTAGAGAGAAGCGGTGTCGAGGAGCATCAGGCGATCGGCCACGCGCTCATCCTGTCACGGCGTTGCGGGCTGGTGCGGGCTCAGCAGCCGGGGCCGCGTGGATTCTCGAGACAGGTCTTGTCGACGAGCGCGGTCTTGACGTCGACGATCTGAAGCGTCGTCGCGCCGGCGGCGATATCGAGGAGGCCGGGTACGTCGATCCAGCCGTTGCCGAAGTTCGCCTGCGCCGCGTAGCGGACCGTCGCCGTTGCCGTGTAGGTGCCGCGCGCGGCGTAGGCGTGACTCGTGTCGGTGGCGCTGAACTGCGCGCGCCCGAGCTCCGCCCAGGTTCGGCCGCCCGTGGCGCTGTCCCGCGACGTGCCGTCGCCGTAGCTGAAAAGGTACGAGGCCGGTGTGAAACGGACCGTGACCGGAAGATCGAAGAGCGTTCCCGCCTGTTCATGAACCCCCGCCGTCGCGACGAAGTTCATCGGCATGCCGACGATGCCCACCCCGTCGGGTTCGTCGACGAACGGCGCGGATGCGGGGGCGAACGACGCCACGTCGGTGAGGGTCGGCCGCAGCACTGAGACCGAGTAGTTGCCGCGGCACAGGCTGTCGGTGCACGCCGGCGGGGGCGGCGCCGGAACGGACTCCGGGCCTCCGTCGTCGCCGCGCGAACCGCCGGAACCTTCGGAACCGCCCGGACGCGTCGCCCCGATCTCGACCGATGATCCCGTGTTCGAGATGGAGCAGGATGACATGAGGTAGTCGCATGGCGTGCCGGTCGCGACAGCTGCCTGCAGGAGCAGAATGCTGAGCCCTAGCCCAAGCATGAGTCGATCTCCGTCGTTCCCTCAATCGACAACACCTGCAATGGGTATCCAGCCGTAACAGCGATGAGGTTCTGAAGGTCGGGTCTGTCAGGGGAGATCACAGACCTGCCCGAGCTGTCGCGGACCTCGACATCCGAGACGTCGAGGCAAATGCCCAGTGAAACCGTTCCGCCCGTGATGCTGACGGCATCTCTTTCCACACGCAGAAGGCTAGTCGTTCCGGAGACTGTATATCCTCGGCTGCGGTAGCTCTCCACGCGCTCCTTGTCGAAGGTGTGCTGCGTCCCAGTTGATATGGAAAGAAACGCTTCGACACTTGCGTTGTCATCGAGTTGCAGCGCATTGGATGCGTCTATGTAGCGCCGGATCGTCGCTTCGGCGGCGGCGAAGGCCTCGGCATCCGAGGAGAAGGCCGTGGCGCTCGTGCTCGGCGAGGGTGACGGCGCACTTTGCGGCGTGCACCCGACGATGCTCCCGGCCACCGCGATCGCCATCATCGCCGACAGTACGTGTCCTCGCCTCGACATGCCCTCCACCGTAACGACCGCGTCGCGCGCTCACCGCTGTTTTCCACAGCGTCACGCTCGACTCTGCGGCGTGAGGCCGCGTCGTAGAGTCGAGGGATGTCCTTCGGCGCCGCGTCACTGCCACGAGGCCGTCGTCCCGACGCGGACTCACCGTGCCCGTGCGGAAGCGGCGGCGCGTTCTCCACGTGCTGCGGTTCCCTTCTCGACGGTGTCGCGGCACCGACGGCGGAGAGGCTCATGCGCTCGCGGTTCACGGCGTTCGCGCTCGGTGACGCCGCCCATCTGTTGGCTTCGTGGCACCCCGCCACCCGTCCCGACCGACTGGAGCTCGACGAGGACCTGCGATGGGAGCGCCTCGACATCGATGCCGCTGAGGGTCGTGAGGACGACGTCCGTGCCACGGTCGCGTTCCGGGCATCGTGGCGCGAGCGCGGCACCGGCGCGCGCGGCGTTCTCGCCGAGCGGAGCCGCTTCCGCCGTCTCGATGGTCGCTGGCTCTACGTCGACGGCGTCATCGACCCCGCGTAGCGTGTGAGCATGGCGCCCCCGCGATCGTCCCGCCGTGCGGCGCTCCCCACACCCGAAGCCCCGACCGGGGATGCGGAGTCGTTGCTGACGGTGCTCATCGCCCTCGGCGCGAACCTCCTCGTGGCGATCGCGAAGACCGTCGCGGCGGTGCTCACCGGTGCGGCGAGCATGCTCGCCGAGGCCGCGCACTCGTGGGCGGACACCGGCAACGAGATCTTCCTCTTCGTCGCGACCCGCCGGTCGGCGCGTCCGCGCGATGCGCGGCATCCCACCGGCTACGGTCGGGAAGCGTACGTGTGGTCGCTTTTCGCGGCGTTCGGTCTGTTCGCCGTCGGCGCCGGCGTCTCGATCATGCACGGGGTGCAGGAGCTGTTCGCGCCTGAGCCGGCCGGTCTGTTCGGCGTCTCCTACGCCGTCCTGGGTATCGCGTTCGTCCTGGAGGGCGTCTCGTTCCTCCAGGCGCTGCGCCAGTCGCGTCGTCGCGCACGGGAGAGCGCGAAGGACGTGCTCGAGTACGTCATGGACACGTCTGATCCCACGCTGCGTGCGGTCTTCTTCGAGGATGCCGCGGCGTTGATCGGTCTGGTGATCGCCTTCCTCGGCATCCTGCTGCATCAGCTCACCGGATCTGCGGCCCCGGACGCGGTCGGATCGATTCTGGTCGGCGTGCTCTTGGCCGTCGTCGCGATCGTGCTGATCCGCCAGAACCGCCGCTTCCTGGTGGGCGTCGCGGTCGAGCCGCGCGTGCGGGCCGCCGCGCTGCAGCGCCTCCTCGAGCAGACCGAGATCGCACAGATCACGTATCTGCACATCGAGTACGTCGGACCGGGACGGGTGTTCGTGGTCGCCGCCGTCGATCTCGTCGGCGACATCCCCGAGCATGCGGTCGCCGCTCAGCTGAACGCCGTCGAAGACCGACTCGCCGCGAGCCCCCGCGTCGCGTGGGCGGTGCTCACGCTCTCGCGGCCTGGGGCTCCGGCGTTGGATCCGGCCGACCCCGCCGATCCGCTGCGGGGCTAAGCGACGGACCCGCCGCCGCGCGGGATGCCCCCGACGGCGAGCCGGTGATTCTGATACCCTGGAGTGTCATTCGTGTGGCGCCACGCCGCGCGCTCATGACACGCAATCCCTGACCGACCGCTCCGGCGGGGCATTCGTTCGTCTTCGTCCGTCTGCCGCTGCGCGATCATCTCGCGCCGGAGCCCGATATCCAACCCAACAAGGACAACCCACTACATGACTACCGCAACGACCGCCCCGGCCACCAAGCAGGTCGCCATCAACGACATCGGATCTGCTGAGGACTTCCTGGCCGCGGTCGAGAAGACCCTCAAGTTCTTCAACGACGGCGACCTCATCGAAGGCACCGTGGTGAAGATCGACCGCGACGAGGTCCTCCTCGACGTCGGGTACAAGACCGAGGGTGTCATCCCCTCGCGCGAGCTTTCCATCAAGCACGACGTCGACCCCAACGAGGTCGTCAAGGTCGGCGACGAGGTCGAAGCCCTCGTTCTCCAGAAGGAGGACAAGGAAGGCCGCCTCATCCTCTCCAAGAAGCGCGCGCAGTACGAGCGTGCCTGGGGTGACGTCGAGAAGATCAAGGAGAACGACGGTGTCGTCACCGGTTCCGTGATCGAGGTCGTCAAGGGTGGTCTCATCGTCGACATCGGCCTGCGTGGCTTCCTGCCCGCATCGCTCATCGAGCTGCGCCGCGTCCGCGACCTCACGCCGTACCTCGGCCAGGAGATCGAGGCCAAGATCCTCGAGCTCGACAAGAACCGCAACAACGTCGTTCTCTCGCGCCGCGCCCTGCTCGAGCAGACGCAGTCCGAGTCGCGCACCACGTTCCTCAACAACCTGCACAAGGGCCAGGTCCGCAAGGGCGTCGTCTCGTCGATCGTCAACTTCGGTGCGTTCGTCGACCTCGGCGGCGTCGACGGTCTCGTCCACGTGTCGGAGCTGTCCTGGAAGCACATCGAGCACGCCTCCGAGGTCGTCGAGGTGGGCCAGGAGGTCACCGTCGAGATCCTCGAGGTCGACCTCGACCGCGAGCGCGTCTCCCTGTCGCTGAAGGCGACGCAGGAGGACCCGTGGCAGGTCTTCGCCCGCACGCACGCGATCGGTCAGGTCGCGCCGGGCAAGGTCACCAAGCTCGTTCCGTTCGGTGCCTTCGTCCGCGTCGCGGACGGCATCGAGGGTCTCGTGCACATCTCGGAGCTCTCCGGCAAGCACGTCGAGCTCGCCGAGCAGGTCGTGTCGGTCGGCGAAGAGGTCTTCGTCAAGATCATCGACATCGACCTCGAACGTCGTCGCATCTCGCTCTCGCTCAAGCAGGCGAACGAGTCGGTCGACCCCAACGGCACCGAGTTCGACCCGGCGCTGTACGGCATGGCGACCGAGTACGACGAGAACGGCGAGTACAAGTACCCCGAGGGCTTCGACCCCGAGTCGGGTGCCTGGCTCGAGGGCTTCGACGCTCAGCGCGAGAAGTGGGAGCAGGAGTACGCCGCTGCCCAGGCGCGCTGGGAGGCGCACAAGCTCGCCGTCGCCAAGACGCTCGAGGCCGAGGCTGCCGCTCCGATCGAGACCGGCGCGTCGTCGTTCTCGTCCGACTCCTCGAACGGCGGCGGAACCCTCGCCGACGACGAGGCTCTCGCGGCTCTCCGCGAGAAGCTGTCGGGCCGCTGAGCCGCACCGCGTTCGCACAGGGCCGTCGCCCCGGATCCGTCCGGGCGGCGGCCCTGTGCCGTCACCTCCTGCCGTCGCGGGCTCCCCGGCTGTAACGTCGTCCCATGGCGAGCCCCCCGAGCCCCACCGTGCCCGCAGACGGCCGCATCCGCGGCCAGCTGCGCGACCGCGCCGCGGCCAGCAATCAGCTCGTGCTGTGCGCCGTGGTCGGCGTGCTGTTCTTCATCGGCATCGCCACGGCATCCCTCACCGACGGCGGCCTCTTCGGCATCGCGGTGCTGCTCGTCGTCCTCGGGGGAGTGGCGGGCCTCGCAGTGCCCTGGTCCCGCTTGCCGCTGTACGCGGTGACCGTCATCCCGATTGTCGACATCGTGGCGATCGCCCTGATGCGCATTGCCGAGCCGAACGCCGCGTTCGGGTTGCTGTGGGTGTTTCCGGCGATGTGGCTGTCGGCCATCGGGCGGGCGGGGTTCGCGATCTCGGTGGTCGGCATCCCGCTCACATACTGGTTCATCCTCGCGACCGGCGCGTCGCCGGCGGGGACGTACGCGGTGGTCCTCCTTCCGGTGGTCATCATCGCCGTCGGCGCTGCCAGCTACACGTCCTCCCGTCGCTTCCGCGCGCAACGGATGCTGCTGGACCGTCAGGCGGTGCGCGTGTCGGCGGCGCACCGCGAGGCGCTGCGTCAGGAGCAGCTGGTCAGCGAGGTGCTCGACACGGTCGACTTCGGAGTCATCCGCCTCTCCGCCGCGGGTGAGGTCGTCCTCGAGAACGATGCGCTCCTCCGCTTCGGCCGCATCCCCGGATTCCTTCCCGGCAGCGGCGGTGAGGATGCCGTCACCGACGAGAAGCTGGTGCCGCTCGATCCTCAGCAGCATCCGTTGGTGCGTCTGCAGCGCCACGAGTCGTTCGACGACGTCGTCCTGTGGTTCGCGCTCGCCGACGGCCGTCGGCGCGCGTTCGCCTTCGCCGGGCGCCATCTCACCGATCACAACGGAGCCCCGGCCGGAGCGCTGCTGATCGTCCGCGACATCACGGCGGAGCGGGACGCGCAGCGGGTGCGCGACGACCTCGTCGCCTCGATCTCCCACGAGCTTCGCACCCCGCTGACGTCGATCCTCGGGTATCTCGAGCTGGCGCTCGACGGCGGTGGGCTCTCGGATGACGCTCGCAGACAGGTCGACACCGCGTACCGCAACAGCGAGCGGCTGCTGGGGATCGTCACCGACATCCTGTCGGCGTCGTCGCGGTCGGGGTCGTCGATCGATACGCGCCTGCACCCTCGCGTCGTCGACATGACCGAGATCGTGCGCGCTGCAGCGGCAGGGCTCGAGCCGGTCGCAGAGGGGCGCTTCGTCGACCTTCGCGTGGAGGAGTCGGGCGCGGCCGAGGCGTACGCCGATCCGGCCCGCATCCGACAGGTGGTCGACAATCTGGTGGCGAACGCGGTGAAGTTCAATCGCGACGGTGGCCGGGTGACGGCATCCACCTCGACCGACGGCGTTCACACGACGGTTCGGGTCGCCGACACCGGTATCGGCATGGCCCCCGATGCGGCCGCGAGAGTGTTCGAGCGGTTCTTCCGAGCCGTGCCGTCCGTGCCGGGCAACGGTTTGGGGTTGACGATCACACGTGATCTGGTCGCCGCTCACGGCGGATCCATCGCCGTCGAATCGACCGCGGGGGAGGGCAGCATCTTCACCGTCGTGCTGCCGGCGACCCGCGAGGTCTTCGACCGGGAGGCGTCCACCGGACTCCCGCCCGGATCGGCCGAGCTCACCGACAAGGACGGGGCATGAATCTCGATCTGTTCAGCGTCACGGTCATGACGGCCATCGTGGCGTCAGTCGCCAGTCTGACCTTCATCATCGACACCCTGCTGCGCCGCGACACCGGCCCCGGACGGCTGTGGGCGGTGGCGTTCTTCTGCGGACTGGCGACGACGCTCGCCTACATGGCGTGGTCCGCGGGTGTCGGCGGTGCGGTCTCGGTCGCGGTCGGCAACGCCCTGTTCGTCTCGGTGCCGGGATTCATGCTTCTGGGATGCCGACGGTTCAACGACCGCTCCGTCCTCGTCTCGTCGGTGGCGGTCGGGACGCTTGCGGTCATCACCTTCGTCGCCGCGCTCATCGAGTACCCGACGCGGGGCAGCTGGGGTGGCTGGTGGGCGATGGCGGCATCGCTCGTGCTGCTCTTCGGCAGCGGAGCAGCCGAGTCGCTGCGCAGCCCCATGCGCGGACTGCGCAGTGCGTGGGCCCTGTCGACCGTACTCGCGGCAGCGGGACTGTTCTACGCGGTGCGCCTCGTCGTCTTCGCGGTGCTCGGGCCGCAGAGCGAGCTTTTCTCGCGCTGGCTCGGCTCCCTCAGCGCGAACATCGCCACGGTGATCCTGACGATGGTCGCGGCGATCGTGATGTCGGTCCTGCGCTCGCAGCGCACGACGCGGCAGCGCTATGAGTGGCTGACGTCCAACGGCGTCGCCGCTGACGGCGTCATGCTCCCGCGGACCTTCTCCGGAGCCCTTGCCGACATCGTGGAGAGGGCGTCGTGGCGGCAGGAGGGTATCGCCGTCATCGTGCTGCGCGCCGACGGGCTCGACGAGATCGGTGACGCTTTCGGCGGCGATGTCGTCGACACGATCTCGGCTGCATGCCGTCACGCGGCCCGGTCCTATGCACCCGCGGCGGCGCTGGTCGGTGAGGACGGCGACGGGCAGCTCGTCATCTGCACACTGGCCGAATCGACCGCTGACGCCCGGCGCGTGGGCAGTGCGCTCTTCCGGGGCGCCATCGACGAGCTGACCGGGGTCGATCACGGCCGTCTCGCGTCGGTGGGCGTCGGCGTGGGACTCACCTCGTCCCTCGGGTACGACCCGGGAATCCTCATGAGCGCTGCGCGCTCGGCGGCACTGCGCGCGGCGCGCATCGCAGAGGCCTCCGTCTTCGTGGCGCCGCCGTCGACGGTTCCGGCCGACGCCGACGTGGCATCCTCGTAGGCATGCCCCTTCTCGCGTTGACCGGCGGCATCGCCTCCGGCAAGTCGACCGTCGCACGCCTCCTCGCCCAGCACGGTGCGGTCATCGTCGACGCCGACGCCATCGTCCGCGAGCTGCAGACGCCCGGGTCTCCGGTGCTCGACCAGATCGCCGCCGCGTTCGGTCCGGGAGTGATCGCCGGTGACGGCAACCTCGACCGCGCAGCGCTGGGAGCGGTCGTCTTCTCCGACGACGACGCCCGTCGCCGCCTCAACGCCCTCATCCATCCGGCCGTGGCGGCAGAGTCGGGCCGGCGCTTCGCCGCGGCGTTCGCCGCCGATCCCGATGCGGTCGTCGTCTACGACGTGCCGCTGCTGGTAGAGGCGCGGGCCGACGACCCGTGGGATCTGATCGTCGTGGCGCACGCCCCGGCATCCCTGCGCGAGGAGCGCCTCGTCGCGCTGCGCGGGCTCACCCTCGCCGATGCCCGCGCGCGGCTGGCCTCGCAGGTCGACGATGACACGCGGTTGGCCGTCGCCGACGTCATCATCGACACAGCCGGGTCGCTGGCCGAGACCAGTGCGCAGGTCGAGGCGCTGTGGAGGCGCTTGCACCCCTCGCGCTGAGGTGCGCGCTCACGGTCGCGGTACGGAGGCGACGGACGTCCCTGAGCGGTGGCGGCGTCGACGACGCAGCAGAAGCACGGCCGACACGATGAGGGCGACCACGAGCGCTCCGGCCAGAACGGGCGCGAAGATCGCGGCCACGATGAGTGCTCCCGCCGATACATCCTCCGCCGCCGACAGGACGGGGGCGGCGACGCCCGCGGTGGCGACATTGGCGAGAGGGCGCACCGACGCTTTGAGGGCATGCAGCGCGAGGGCGATCACGACGCCGACGACGATCGGCACCCACGCGGCGCCCGCGAAGAGGCTCGGGTCGTCGACGCGCACCGTCTGCGCGCTCGCGCCGGCGCCGAAGGCGATGCCCCCGGATGCCGGGCGCACCACGGTCTGCAGGACGTCGTTCACGGAATCGACCGCGGGGATCTTGTCGGCCACGATCTCCACGACCAGCAGCACACCGGTGATCCAGAGAGCGACGTCGCTGGAAAGCCACGACCAGGAGGCCGGCAGATCGATCACCGGCACGAAACGGTCCAACAGCCCCAGTGCGAACAGCGGCATCCACGCGTTCAGCCCCGCGGCCGCGGCGAGGCCGGACCCGACGAGGAACTCCAGCATGGTTCCACAGTACGGGGCCGAGCGGGCCGAGCGCCTCGGGAGGGCCTGGGCGAACGAGGACGCCGAGGGCGAACGACGCGGCCGATGTCGGGGGCCGAGCCTACGCTGGAGGCATGCAGACCACGCGATCCGTCCGGCCGTTCGAGGTCGTCAGCGAGTATGCGCCCAGCGGTGATCAGCCGCAGGCGATCTCCGAGCTCGCGGCTCGAATCAACGCGGGGGAGACCGACGTCGTCCTGCTCGGCGCGACCGGTACCGGCAAGTCGGCGACGACGGCGTGGCTGATCGAACAGGTACAGCGTCCCACGCTGGTGCTGGCCCACAACAAGACCCTCGCGGCGCAGCTGGCCAACGAGTTCCGTGAGCTGATGCCGCACAACGCCGTCGAGTACTTCGTCAGCTACTACGACTACTACCAGCCCGAGGCTTACGTGCCGCAGACGGACACCTTCATCGAGAAGGACTCGTCCGTCAACGCCGAGGTCGAACGCTTGCGTCACTCGACGACGAACTCGCTGCTGAGCCGTCGCGATGTGGTCGTGGTCAGCACGGTGTCGTGCATCTACGGTCTCGGTGCGCCCGAAGAGTACCTCCGCGCGATGGTCGCCCTGCAGGTCGGCGAGCGGTACGACCGCGATGCGCTCATCCGCAAGTTCATCGCGATGCAGTACAACCGCAACGACGTCGACTTCTCGCGCGGCAACTTCCGTGTGCGCGGCGACACGATCGAGATCATTCCCGTCTACGAGGAGTACGCCGTCCGCATCGAGCTGTTCGGCGACGAGATCGAAGCGCTCTACATGCTCCATCCCCTCACCGGAGACGTCGTCCAGAAGCTCGACAGTGTGCCCATCTTCCCGGCGTCGCACTACGTCGCGGGCACCGACACCGTTCATCGCGCCATTGGCACGATCGAGACCGAGCTGGCCGAGAGGCTGGCGGAGCTGGAGGGCCAGGGCAAGCTGCTGGAGGCACAGCGCCTGCGGATGCGCACGACGTTCGATCTCGAGATGCTGCAGCAGCTCGGTTTCTGCTCCGGCATCGAGAACTACTCCCGACACATGGACGGTCGCGAGCCCGGCGAGCCGCCGCACACGCTGCTCGACTTCTTCCCCGACGACTTCCTGCTCGTCATCGACGAGTCGCACGTCACGGTGCCGCAGATCGGCGCCATGTACGAAGGCGACGCGTCCCGCAAGCGCACGCTGGTCGACCACGGCTTCCGGCTTCCGAGTGCGCTCGACAACCGCCCGCTGCGTTTCGACGAGTTCAAGAACCGCATCGGTCAGACGGTGTATCTGTCCGCGACGCCGGGCCGCTACGAGATGGGTATCGCCGACGGCGTCGTCGAGCAGATCATCCGACCGACGGGTCTGGTCGATCCGCAGATCGTGATCAAGCCGTCCAAGGGGCAGATCGACGACCTGCTGGAGGAGATCCGGGTGCGGGTCGAGCGAGACGAGCGCGTGCTCGTCACCACCCTGACCAAGAAGATGGCCGAAGAGCTGACGGACTTCCTCGGCGAGCACGGTGTGCGCGTGCGATACCTGCACTCCGACGTCGACACGCTGCGTCGCGTCGAGCTGCTCACCGAGCTTCGACAGGGTGTCTACGACGTGCTGGTCGGAATCAACCTGCTGCGTGAGGGGCTCGACCTGCCCGAGGTCTCGCTCGTCGCCATTCTCGACGCCGACAAGGAAGGGTTCCTGCGCAGCGGGACGTCACTCATTCAGACGATCGGTCGAGCGGCGCGAAACGTCTCCGGTGAAGTCCACATGTACGCCGACAACATGACCGACTCGATGCGATCGGCGATCGAGGAGACCGAGCGTCGCCGGGAGAAGCAGATCGCATACAACACGGCGCACGGCATCGATCCGCAGCCCCTGCGCAAGAAGATCGCCGACATCACCGACGTGCTGGCACGCGAGGCGTCCGATACCAAGGCGCTTCTGGCTCGTGGCGGCGGCTCGGGTCGCGCAGGCTCGCCGACGCCGCGCCTGCGGCGGGAGGGCATCGCGGCAGAGGGTGCCATGCAGCTCGAGGCGACCATCGAGGATCTCTCGCAGCAGATGCTCGCCGCGGCCGGTGAGCTGAAGTTCGAGCTGGCCGCGCGGCTCCGCGACGAGGTGCAGGATCTCAAGAAGGAGCTGCGGGCCATGGTGAATGCCGGCCACGCGTAAGCAGGTCCAGCGCGCCGCACCACCTGAACGACGTGCAGGCGGTGTCGCCGGCGTGGTGGACTCGGGCTTCGCACGGCGATGCTGACAGCCGGGTTCACACTGTTTTGCTATCGTCGCCGAGTGAGCATCGAGCAATCCTCCCCGTCGGATCCTTCGGAGGCCGGAATGGGGGTTGCGCAGCCCGCCGCGAACCGTCCGCAGAACGTCGTTGCTCGCTCACTCGCCGACATCGCCGATCAGGTCGGTGCGTCTCTCGTCGCCGGTGACGCGTTCGTCACGGGTATCGCTCTCAGCGCGGCCTCGACGCAGCCGGGTGATCTGTTCTTCGCCCAGCCGGGGGCCCGGACTCACGGCGCGCGCTATCTCGCCGACGCCGTGGAAGCCGGGGCGGTCGCGGTGCTCACCGACGCCGCCGGCGCCGACATCATCGACGCCACGACAGGACTCTCCGCGCTCCCACGGATCGTCGTCGATGGGCACCCCCGTCGGGTGTTGGGTGGGCTCGCCGCCTGGTTCTACGACCAGCCTGCGCGTGCGCTGAAGACGATCGGCATCACGGGCACGCAGGGCAAGACCTCGACGACCTATCTCGTCGATGCAGCGCGTCAGTCCCGGCACACCGGGGTGATCGGTTCGATGGGAACGCGCATCGACGGCGTCGCCGTTCCGTCCACTCTCACCACTCCGGAAGCCCCGCAGATGCACGCGCTGCTGGCGCTCATGCGCGAGCGCGGTGTCGAGGTGGTCTCTTCCGAGGTGTCGAGCCATGCCATCACGATGGGTCGCGTGGAAGGCCTCCGCTTCGACGTCGGCATCTTCCTCAACCTCGGCCACGACCATCGCGACTTCCACGGCACGCAGGAGGCCTATCTGCTGGCCAAGCGCGAGCTGCTGACGCCGGCGATGTCCTGTGTCGCGCTCGTGAACGTCGACGACCGGGCCGGGCGGCGCCTGCATGCCGATGCCGACCTGAACACGCAGTCGTTCTCGGTGACGGGTCGCGACGCGCACTGGCGCGCTGTCGACATCGACCTGCGGCTGGACGGCTCTTCGTTCACGGTGATCGGACCCGATGGGCAGACGGAGCGTTTCACCACACCGCTGGTGGGAGAGTTCAACGTCAGCAACATCTTGGCCGCGGTCGCGGCCCTCGACATCGTGGGTCATCCTCTCTCGGCATCCGTGGAGGGGATTGCGAACTTCGCGGGCGTCGAGGGGCGGGTCCAGTTCGTCCCCGTGGATGCCGAGTTCCAGGTCGTCATCGACGCCGGCCACAAGCCCGAGGCGATCAACGCGCTGCTGCGCGCGATGCGGCCTCTGACGCCGGGGCGCATCATCACGGTGATCGGATCCAACGGCAATCGCGATGCGCACAAGCGCCCGCTCATGGGCCGCTTCTCCGCGATGGCCTCGGACATCGTGATCGTCACCGACGACAATCCCGCCGACGAGGACCCCGCGACCATCAGGCGAGCCGTCGTCGCCGGTACGCGCGGCTCGCGCGCAGAGGTGTTCGACGTGGGCGGCCGAGCCGAGGCGATCCACAAGGCCGTCGAACTCGCCCGGGAGGGCGACCTCATCGCCATCGTCGGGAAGGGCGACGAGCGTCACCAGATCATGCGAGACGGCGTGATCGTTCCGCACAGCGACCCCGACGAGGTGGAGTGGGCGCTGCGGCAGCGCGCGCGATCATGACGTTCGTGCGCGCCTGACGGGCGATCCTGATCAGGGGCAGTGCATGAGCGGCTTCGGGCCGCTGCGGTCGAACGTGTGCTGGGACATCGCGTGGCCGCAGAGCGGGCAGGCCCGTTCGGCGCGCGCCGGCTCGGGCTCGCTTTCGTACGGACCGACCGACGCGGGACCGGCCAGGCGGATGAGCCGCGTGTTGAGGTACGTGTACCACCCGCCGGCGTCGCGCACCCGTTGACGCAGCGGTGGCCGCTCGGCATCGTTTCGTGTCATGAACATTAGTGTACTAACGAAATGAGTACAGTAGAGGCATGGATGCGCGCGACGATCTGCTGAAGCTCGAGAACCAGCTGTGCTTCGCTCTCGTGACGGCCGCACGCAACGTCGTCTCCATCTATCGTCCTGTCCTCGATCCCCTCGGCCTGACGCACCCGCAGTACCTCGTGATGCTCGCCCTCTGGGAGCACTCGCCGCGCTCGCTGGGCGAGCTCGCGGAGGAGCTTGCGATGGAACCGGCCACGCTGTCGCCGCTCGTCAAGCGCCTCGAGGCGCAGGGGCGGGTCAGTCGCACGCGCCGCACTGACGACGAGCGGGTGCTGGATATCGCGCTCACCGCCGACGGCACGTCTCTGCGGGCACGGGCTCTCGACGTGCCGGCGCAGATCATGGCGAGAGTCGGGATGGATGCCGACCAACTTGCGGCACTGCGCGACGGTCTCGCCCCCTTCGCCGGCCGTCGGCCGGACTGAGGAGGGTACGCCGAGAGCGCACCTCGGATCCGGTGTCGGAGGCCACACCTAGACTTGTCCGGTGCCCATCGTCCCTGTTGCCTCGTCGAAACTCAGCGTGCGCGGAGCCCGCGTCCACAACCTCAAGAACGTGGATCTCGACATCCCGCGCGACTCCCTCGTCGTCTTCACCGGCCTCTCCGGTTCGGGCAAGTCCAGCCTCGCTTTCGACACGATCTTCGCCGAAGGTCAGCGTCGTTACGTGGAGTCGCTGAGCGCGTACGCGCGGCAGTTCCTCGGTCAGGTCGACCGCCCGGACGTCGACTTCATCGAGGGATTGAGTCCCGCCGTCTCGATCGATCAGAAGTCCACGAACCGCAACCCGCGTTCGACGGTCGGGACGATCACCGAGATCCACGACTACATGCGTCTGCTGTGGGCCCGCATCGGTGTTCCGCACTGTCCCGAGTGCGGCGCCCAGATCCAGCGACAGACCGTGCAGCAGATCGCCGACCAGCTCATGGAGCTGCCCGAGCGCACGCGCTATCAGATCGTGGCCCCGGTCGTGACGCAGAAGAAGGGCGAGTTCGTCGACCTGTTCAAGGAGCTGTCGGCCAAGGGATACGCCCGCGCCGTGGTGGACGGCGAGCTGATCCAGCTCGCGGAGCCCCCGACGCTCAAGAAGAGCTACAAGCATGACATCGCGGTCGTGGTCGACCGCCTCGTGGCAAGTGGCGACATCCTCGGCCGCGTCACCGACTCGGTCGAGACCGCGCTGGGCCTTGCCGACGGCATCGTGCAGATCAACTTCGTCGACGAAGAAGGCGACGACGCGTGGGTGAGTTTCAGCGAGAAGCTCGCCTGTCCGAACGGGCATCCGCTGCAGCTCACCGAGATCGAGCCACGCACCTTCTCGTTCAACGCCCCGTTCGGTGCCTGCCCCACGTGCTCGGGTCTGGGCACGCGGATGTCGGTCGACGTCGAGCTGATGCTGGGCGATGAAGAACTGTCGATCAACGACGGCGTCATCATCCCATGGACGACACAAGGCAAGGGGCTGTACCAGTATTACGAGCGCCTCCTGGTGGGCCTGGCCGATGACCTCGACTTCTCGCTCGACACACCGTGGCGAGACCTGTCCACCGACGTCCAGGATGCGATCCTTCGCGGCGAGAACTACAAGGTCACGGTGAAGTGGCGCAACCGCTACGGCCGGGAGATGCGCTACTCGTCCGGGTTCGAGGGGGTGGTGCCCTACATCGAGCGTCAGTACACCCAGGCCGAGACCGACGCGCAGCGCCAGCGATGGGCGGAGTACCTTCGTGAGGTCCCGTGTCCCGTGTGCCACGGCGACCGTCTGAAGCCCGAGGTGCTGGCCGTCCTGGTGCACGACCATTCGATCGCCGATGCGTCGCGCATGAGTCTGGCCGACGCCCAGCAGTATTTCGCGCAGCTCGAGCTGACCGACCGCGAAGCCAAGATCGCCGCCGCCGTCCTCAGGGAGATCCGCGCGCGCTTGGACTTTCTCGTGCAGGTCGGACTCAACTATCTGAGCCTCGGACGCTCCGCGGGCTCGCTCTCCGGTGGGGAGGCCCAGCGCATCCGGCTCGCGACGCAGATCGGCTCCGGGCTGACGGGCGTGCTGTACGTGCTCGACGAACCCTCCATCGGGCTGCACCAACGAGACAACCGCCGGCTGATCGAGACCCTCGTCCGGCTGAAGGATCTGGGCAACACCCTCATCGTCGTCGAGCACGACGAGGAGACCGTGCAGGCGTCGGACTGGATCGTCGACATCGGGCCCCGCGCGGGTGTCGACGGAGGAGAAGTCGTGCATTCGGGTCCGCTGTCGTCGCTGCTCGAAGAAGAGCGCTCGTTGACGGGCGCCTACCTCAGCGGGCGGCGGTCGATCGAGGCACCCAAGAAGCGGCGCAAGATCGACAAGAAGCGCATGCTGACCGTCGTCGGCGCCCGCGAGAACAACCTGCAGAACGTCACCGCCGAATTCCCCCTCGGGGTGCTCACCGCCGTGACGGGCGTCAGCGGCTCGGGCAAGTCGACTCTGGTCAACGGCATCCTCTACGAAGTCCTCGCGACCAAGCTCAACGGAGCGCGCCGCGTGGCGGGCAAGCACACCCGGATCACCGGACTCGACAACCTCGACAAGGTCGTGCACGTCGATCAGGCCCCGATCGGGCGGACACCGCGATCCAACCCCGCGACCTACACGGGCGTCTTCGATCGCATCCGCACGCTGTTCAGCGAGACGCCCGAGGCGAAGGTGCGCGGCTACCAGCCGGGTCGGTTCAGCTTCAACGTCAAGGGCGGCCGTTGCGAGGCCTGCTCGGGCGACGGCACGATCAAGATCGAGATGAACTTCCTCCCCGACGTCTACGTCGACTGCGAGGTCTGCCACGGAAAGCGCTACAACCGTGACACGCTCGCCGTGCACTACAAGGGCAAGAACATCGCCGAGGTGCTGGAGATGCCGATCTCCGAGGCGGCCGACTTCTTCGAGCCGATCCAAGCGATCCACCGCTTCCTGAAGACCCTCGTCGACGTCGGGCTCGGGTATGTCCGACTCGGACAGTCGGCGACGACGCTCTCCGGCGGTGAGGCTCAGCGCGTCAAGCTCGCGACCGAGTTGCAGCGTCGCTCGAACGGGCGCAGCATCTACGTCCTCGACGAGCCCACGACCGGTCTGCACTTCGAGGACGTGTCCCTGCTGCTGAAGGTGCTGGGCGGCCTTGTCGACAAGGGCAACACGGTCGTCGTCATCGAGCACAATCTCGACGTGATCAAGTCGGCCGACTGGATCATCGACCTGGGGCCCGAGGGTGGTTCGGGCGGCGGCCGCATCGTCGCGACGGGGACGCCCGAGCAGGTGGCGCGCGTCGAAGAGAGCCACACCGGCGCCTTCCTGGCCGAGATCCTCGCGGCAGGGCCGTCTGACGCGGGAGCGACGGCGCGGGGGCCGGTGCGGAAGGCCGGGTGACGATGGCCGACGCGCTTCCCTACAAACCGAAGCCGGGGGAGATCCCCACGCAGCCCGGGGTCTACCGCTTCCGCGACGCGGACGGCCGCGTCCTCTACGTCGGCAAGGCCAAGAATCTGCGCGCCCGGTTGTCGAACTACTTCGCGCCGCTGCACACCCTGCACGAGCGCACCCGCCGGATGGTGCTCACGGCGGCGTCCGTGGAGTGGACGGTGGTCGGCAGCGATGTCGAGTCGCTGCAGCTGGAGTACATGTGGATCCAAGAGTTCTCGCCGCCGTTCAACGTGCGCTACAAGGACGACAAGTCGTACCCCTACATGGCGATCACCTTGGCCGACGAGGCGCCGCGCGTCATCGTGACCCGCAATCGGCGCATTCCCGGAGCGCGCTATTTCGGCCCGTACCCGAAGGTGTGGGCGGTGCACGACACGATCGACCTGATGATCAAGGTTTTCCCCATCCGCACCTGCTCCGACGCGTCGTACAAGAAGGCCATGGCGACCGGACGGCCGTGCTTTCCGGGACAGATCGGTCGATGCGGCGGACCGTGTTCGATGAAGGTCACGATCGAGGAGCACCGCGCCATCGTCGACGACTTCGTCGCTTTCATGGCGGGCGGAGACCAGCGCTTCGCGCGTGACCTCACCGCGCGCATGCGCGAGGCGGCGGCGGCGATGGACTACGAATCGGCCGCGGTCTACCGCGACAGGCTGCAGGCGATCGATGCGGTGCTCAGTCGCAGTTCTCTGGTGCTCGCCGAGGACACGGATGCCGATCTGTTCGGCATCGCGGAGGACGAACTCTCGGCGGCGGTGCAGCATTTCGTCGTCCGGGGCGGTCGCGTACGCGGTGTCCGTGCGACGACCATCGACAAGGAGCTCGACATCTCCTCCGCCGACGTGGTGGATCAGGTGCTCCAGCGCACGTACGGTGACGCTGAGTCATCCGACATCCCTCGCCAGGTCCTGGTGCCGCGCCTGCCGGATGATGCCGCGGAGCTGGAGCAGTGGCTGCAGGAGCGGCGCGGCAAGCGCGTGAGCCTGCAGGTCGCCCAACGCGGGCGCAAGGCCGACCTGATGCGCACCGCCACCGTCAACGCGCAGCAGGCGCTCTTGCTGCACAAGACGCGCCGCACGTCCGACTACACGTCGCGCACGAAAGCTCTCACCGACCTGCAACTCGCCCTCGGCATGGACGAGGCGCCGTTGCGGATCGAATGCTACGACGTGTCGCATCTGTCGGGAACCAACGTCGTGGCCTCCATGGTGGTCTTCGAAGACGGGCTGCCGCGCAAGGATCAGTACCGCTCCTTCAGCATCGCGGAGACGACCGACGACACCGACTCGCTCTATCAGGTGCTGACGCGTCGCCTGGCCCACGTCGACCGCGACGAGGCCGCTGCCGCCGCTGCGGAAACGGCGGTGGCGGCGGTCGATCCCGCCGATGGCGAGTCGCCGGTGGTCACCGAGCGCAAACGACCGCGGTTCGCGTATCGTCCGCAGCTGCTGGTCGTCGACGGCGGTGCGCCACAGGTCGCGGCTGCCGCACGCGCCCTCGAGGATGCCGGGCACGCCGAGATCGCACTGTGCGGCATCGCCAAGCGCTTGGAGGAGATCTGGCTGCCGGGGGAGGACTTCCCGGTGATCCTTCCCCGCACCTCCGAGGCGCTCTACCTGATCCAGCGCCTGCGCGACGAAGCGCACCGCTTCGCGATCACCCATCAACGAAAGCGCCGCAAGCGCGACATCTCCACCGTGCTGGGTGAGGTCCCGGGTCTCGGTGATGCACGGATCAAGGCCCTGCTACGGCACTTCGGCTCCGTCGCCGCGCTCAGCAATGCGTCCGCGGACGAGATGACGGCGCTGCCCGGAATCGGCCCCAAACTGGCGGCCGCGATCGAGCAGCGCCTCGCAAATCGCTAGGCTGTGGTCATCCGCACCGGCTTTCGAACACCCAGGGAGAGCACGTGACCGACGAGCAGCGCGCCGGTGAGGTGCTCATCGTCACGGGGATGTCGGGAGCGGGGCGCACGACGGCGGCCAACGCCCTCGAGGACCTGGGGTGGTACGTCGTCGACAATCTGCCGCCGCAGATGCTCGGGCATCTCCTCGAACTCACCGAGATCGCCGGGGGAGCGCTTCCCAAGCTCGCCGCAGTCGTCGATGTCCGCGGCCGCGATCTCTTTCAGGCGCTGCCGGCGGTCACCAATGCGCTGCGGGCGGGACGCCAGCTGCGCGTGCTGTTCCTCGACGCCGGAGACGATGTGCTCGTGCGACGGTTCGAGTCTGTGCGGCGGCCGCATCCGTTGCAGGGCGAGGGCACGATCCTCGATGGCATCCTGCGCGAGCGCGATCGCCTCCGGGTGATCCGCGAGAGCGCCGACGTCATCATCGACACGAGTGAGATGAACATCCATCAGCTCGCCTCGCGCGTCGTCGACCTCTTCAGCGACGCGGGAGAGGCGCGCCACACCCTCACGGTGATGAGCTTCGGCTTCAAATACGGTCTGCCGACCGACGTCGATCTCGTCGCCGACATGCGTTTTCTGCCGAACCCGTATTGGATCCCCGAGTTGAAGGGACACACGGGTGAAGAAGACCCCGTGCGCGACTTCGTCCTGGCTCAAGAGGGCGCGCGCGAGTTCATCGACGCGTACGCCCAGGCTCTGCACCCCGTGCTGGCGGGCTATCAGCGTGAGAACAAGCGTCATTCCGTGCTGGCGGTCGGCTGCACCGGGGGCAAGCACCGTTCGGTGGTCACCGCGCGGGAACTCGCCGACCGGCTGGCAGAGATCCCCGGTGTCGCCGTTCGTGTGAAGCATCGCGACCTCGGTCGCGAGTAGGCTATCCCTTTGTCCCGCACCCCCCCGAACGAAGGATCGCTGTGTCGCCAACCGTTGACGTGAAGTCAGAGCTGGCCGCGGTGCGCGACCCTCGTCCCACGGCGCGGGTGGCCGAACTCACCGCCATCCTCCGCTTCTCCGGTGGACTGCACTCGATCGCCGGGCGCGTCGCCGTCGAGGCCGAACTGGAGACCGACCCGCTTGCGCGTCGTGTCGCCCGCGACATCATGGAGATCTACGGGGTGCGCCCGGAGCTGCACCGCGTCCAGGCGTCCGGCGGACGCGCCGGCGGCCACTTCGCCGTCCGCGTCATCGAAGGCGGCGAGACGCTCGCGCGTCAGACCGGTCTGCTCGATGCGCGTCGCCGTCCGGTGCGTGGGCTCCCGAACAAGCTCACCACCGGCGCCCGCCACGATCTCGCCGCGGTCTGGCGCGGTGCGTTCCTTGCGAGCGGTACGCTGTCCGACCCCGGTCGGTCGGCGGCGCTGGAGATCTCCTGCCCGTCCGGCGAGGCGGCCATGGCGCTCGTGGGCGCCGGCCATCGGATCGGCATCGCAGCCAAGGCCCGCGAGGTGCGCGGGGTGCCCCGGGTCGTCGTTCGCGATGGCGAGGCCATCCGCGTCGCCCTCGCCGAGATGGGTGCGGTGCGCACGGCTCAGGCGTGGGAGGAGATGCGGCAGCGTCGTGAGGTGCGCGCCGGCGTCAACCGCCTCGTCAACTTCGACGACGCCAACCTGCGTCGCTCGGCCCAGGCGGCCGTCGCGGCATGCGCGCGCGTCGAACGCGCCCTGGAGATCCTCGGCGAGGAGGTTCCCGATCACCTGCGCGAAGCGGGCGAACTGCGCCTCTCGCACCGCGACGCCAGCCTCGACGAGCTCGGCCACCACGCCGATCCGCCGCTGACCAAGGATGCCGTCGCCGGCCGCATCCGACGGCTGCTCGCGATGGCCGACAAGAAGGCCGTCGCCGACGGCATCCCCGGCACCGACGCGGCGGTACCGGAGGGTCTCGAGGACTGAGGTCGTCGGAGGCGCTTACATCTCGTTCTCAGAGGGAACAACCCCCTCGCCCTCGCGTTGCACCTCAATAGGATGGCAATGTCCCATCGCCGCAGCGCAGTTGCGGCGCCGACGACAGGAAGAAGAGAACATGGCGATCTACACGCTGCCCGACCTCCCCTACGACTTCGCAGCTCTTGAGCCGCACATCAGCGGCAAAATCATGGAGCTTCACCACGACAAGCACCACCAGGCGTACGTGACCGGCGCGAACACCGCGCTCGAGCAGCTCGCCGAGGCCCGCGAGAGCGGCAACCTCGCCAATGTCAACAAGCTCGAGAAGGACCTCGCCTTCAACCTCGGCGGGCACGTCAACCACTCGATCTTCTGGACCAACCTCGCGCCGGCCACCGACGGCGGCGGCGGACAGCCCGAGGGCGAGCTGAAGGCGGCCATCGACGAGTTCTTCGGCGGCTTCGACAAGTTCCAGGCGCACTTCACGGCTGCCGCGACCGGCATCCAGGGCTCGGGCTGGGCCGTGCTGAGCTGGGACCCGATCGGCGAGCAGCTCATCATCCAGCAGCTGTTCGACCAGCAGTCGAACACCGCTCAGGGCACCGTTCCCATCTTCCAGCTCGACATGTGGGAGCACGCGTTCTACCTCGACTACCTCAACGTCAAGGCGGACTACGTGAAGGCGGTCTGGAACATCGCGAACTGGGGCAACGTCGCCGAGCGCTTTTCGACGGCGCGCGAGAAGACGGCCGGACTGCTCAAGTAGTAGTCTCAAGACCAGGTGAGGATGCCGGGTCCCTCCCGGCGACGGGCGGTGACCCGGCATCCTTTTTCCTTCACACACCAAGTTCGCGAGTGGCGCGTCGAAACGTCGTCGCCGTCGCGACATGAACCGGGAGACAACGTGTCTGTCAAGATCGGAATCAACGGCTTCGGCCGTATCGGCCGCAACTTCCTCCGTGCCGCGCTGGAGCAGGGAGCTGACCTCGACATCGTGGCGGTGAACGACCTCACCGACAACAAGACCCTCGCCCACCTGCTCAAGTACGACTCCGTCGGCGGCCGCCTCGACGCCGAGGTCTCGTACGACGCCGACTCCATCACCGTCAACGGCAAGGCCATCAAGGTCTTCGAAGAGCGCGACCCGGCGAACCTCCCGTGGGGCGAGCTCGGCGTCGACATCGTCATCGAGTCGACCGGTCGCTTCACCAAGGCCGTCGACGCGAAGAAGCACATCGAAGGCGGTGCGAAGAAGGTCATCATCTCCGCTCCCGGCACCGACGTCGACGGCACCTTCGTCATGGGTGTCAACGACGGCGACTACGACTCGGCGACGATGAACATCATCTCCAACGCCTCCTGCACCACGAACTGCCTCGCGCCCCTCGCCAAGGTCTTCAACGACAACTTCGGCATCGAGCGCGGGTTCATGATGACGGCGCACGCCTACACGGCCGACCAGAACCTCCAGGACGGCCCGCACAGCGACCTGCACCGCGCCCGCGCCGCCGCGATCAACATCGTCCCGGCCTCCACCGGTGCGGCCAAGGCGATCGGTCTCGTGCTGCCCGAGCTCAACGGCAAGCTGAGCGGTTCGTCGTACCGCGTGCCGGTTCCCACCGGCTCGATCGTCGACCTCACGATCATCACCCCGACCGAGGGCCTCACGGCCGAGGTCATCAACGCCGCGTACAAGAAGGCGGCGGAGGAGGGCGAGCTCGTCGGCTACCTCAAGTACAACGAGGACGCCATCGTCTCCAGCGACATCCAGCTCGACCCGCACTCGTCGGTCTTCGACGCGGGTCAGACGAACGTCTCCGGCAACCTCGTGAAGGTGTCGTCCTGGTACGACAACGAGTGGGGCTACTCGAACCGCCTCGTCGACCTCACCGAGCTCGTCGCCGACAAGCTCTGAGGCTTCACCATGGCTTTGCGCACCCTTGCATCCCTCGGGTCGCTGGCCGGTAAGCGTGTCATCGTCCGTGTTGACTTCAACGTCCCTCTGAAGGACGGCGTCATCACGGACGATGGCCGTATCCGGGCGGCTCTTCCGACCCTCAACGAGCTCATCAACCAGGGCGCGCGCGTCATCGCGTGCTCCCACCTCGGACGCCCGGACGGCGCGCCCGACCCCAAGTACAGCCTCGAGCCGGTCGCTCAGCGCCTCTCCGAGCTGCTCGGCAAGCCCGTCGTCTTCGCCCGCGACACGGTGGGGGAGTCCGCGCAGGAGGCCGTCGCGGCCCTCGAGGACGGCGATGTGACCGTCATCGAGAACCTGCGCTTCAACCCCGGTGAGACCGCGAAGGACGACGCCGAGCGTCGCGGCTTCGCGGAGCAGCTCGCCGCCCTCGGCGATGTGCTCGTCTCCGATGGCTTCGGCGTCGTGCACCGCAAGCAGGCGTCGGTCTACGATCTCGCCGAGCTTCTGCCGTCGGCCGCGGGATATCTGATCGAGAAGGAGGTCGACGTCCTCGATCGCCTCACGGAGAATCCCGAGCGTCCCTACGCCGTCGTCCTCGGCGGGTCGAAGGTGAGCGACAAGCTGGGTGTCATCGCCCATCTGCTGCCTCGCGCGGACAAGATCCTCGTCGGCGGCGGCATGCTCTTCACCTTCCTGGCCGCTCAGGGCCACCCGGTGGGCAAGAGCCTCCTCGAGACCGACCAGATCGAGACCGTCAAGGGCTACATCGCGGATGCCGCGGCGCGCGGGGTCGAGCTGATCCTCCCCGTCGACGCGGTCATGGCATCCGGCTTCGCCGCCGACGCCGATCACGTCGTCGCCGCCGCCGACGCGCTGGAGGACACCCCCTTCGGCGCCGACGGCATGGGTCTGGACATCGGTCCGCGTACGGCGGAGATCTTCGCCGACGCGATCCGCGGCGCGAAGACGGTGTTCTGGAACGGTCCGATGGGCGTGTTCGAGATGCCGGCCTTCGCGGCCGGAACGAAGACGGTCGCGCAGGCGCTCACCGAGGTCGACGGTCTGTCGGTCGTCGGTGGCGGTGACTCGGCGGCGGCCGTTCGTCAGCTCGGTTTCGCGGACGACCAGTTCGGTCACATCTCGACCGGCGGTGGCGCGAGCCTGGAGTTCCTGGAGGGCAAGAAGCTCCCCGGGCTGGAGATCCTGGGATGGGAGGCCTGATGTCGCGCACACCGCTCATCGCCGGCAACTGGAAGATGAACCTCGACCACCTGCAGGCGGTCGCGTTCGTGCAGAAGCTGCACTGGACGCTCAAGGATGCCGGGCACGACGAGGGCTCGGTCGAGGTGGCCGTCTTCCCGCCGTTCACCGATCTGCGCACCGTCCAGACGCTGTTGGACGCCGACAAGATCCCCTTCGCACTCGGGGCGCAGGACCTGTCGACGCACGACAGCGGCGCGTACACGGGCGAGGTCTCGGGAGCCTTCCTGAGCAAGCTCGCCTGCCGGTACGTGATCATCGGTCACTCCGAGCGTCGCGAGTACCACCACGAGTCCGACGCGATCGTCGCCGAGAAGGTCCAGGCCGCGCTGCGGCACGGCCTGGTCCCCGTGATCTGCGTGGGTGAGACGCTGGAGCAGCGCGAACAGTCGGGGCCCACGGCGGTCTCGGTCGCTCAGCTGCAGGCGGCTCTGGCCGGAGTCGCAGCCGACGCGGACATCGTGGTCGCTTACGAGCCCGTCTGGGCCATCGGCACCGGTCAGGTGGCGTCGCCCGAACAGGCTCAGGAGGTGTGCACGGCGCTGCGCCAGGTGCTCTCCGAGACTCTCGGTGCGGACGCCGCGGCGCGTACCCGTGTGCTCTACGGCGGTTCGGTGAAGTCGGGCAACATCGCCAGCTTCATGCGTGAGCCCGATGTCGACGGCGCGCTCGTCGGCGGCGCGAGCCTGGTGGCCGACGAGTTCGCCGCCATCATCCGCTACCAGAAGCACGTCGGCGTCTGACACGCTGCGGTTCCGCGCGCGTCGGCCTGCGTTTCGATTCGCTTCGCTCGCTCAACGACCGGGATCCAAGGCCCGGTCGTTGAGCGGCACCGCGGGTGCGAGCCGAAACGTCGGTATACTCGACCTTTGTGCGCTCGATGACGCGAGCGCCGCGAAAGGCATTTTCGACTGTGGATATCCTCGAGTTCGTACTGCAGGTGGTGCTGGGCATCACCAGCCTCCTGCTGACCCTCCTGATCCTCCTGCACAAGGGGCGCGGTGGCGGTCTGTCCGACATGTTCGGCGGCGGCATGAGTTCAGCGCTCGGATCGTCGGGTCTCGCGGAGCGCAACCTCAACCGTTTCACGGTCGTCCTCGCACTCGTCTGGTTCGTCGCGATCGTCGCGCTCGGACTCATCACCAAATTCCAGGGGCTCTGATGGCAACCGGCGGAAACGCGATTCGCGGCACCCGAGTGGGTGCCGGACCCATGGGCGAGCAGGACCACGGCCATCACGCCGACCGCATCGCCGTGTCGTACTGGGATGCGCTGGGCAACGAGACCGTCCGCTACTTCGCCGCGGGAATCGCGGAGGAGGAGATCCCCGACGTCATCGATTCTCCGCACTCGGGACTGCCGGCGGGACGTGACAAGGACAACCCCCCCGCTCTCGCGAAGACCGAGCCCTACAAGACACACCTGGCTTATGTGAAGGAGCGTCGCACCGACGAAGAGGCCGATGCCCTTCTCGATGACGCCCTGCAGCAGCTGCGGGAACGCCGCGGCCAAGCCTGACCTTCCGGCCTCACGGCCGACGAAGAAGCCCTCGTGCGACGAACGATCGTTGCGTACGAGGGCTTCTGACGTGATATCGGCGTCGATCAGAAGTCTTGGTCGATGAGCTCCGCCGGCACGTTCGCCGCGGCGGCCTCGTCGACGAAAAACATCGTCTTCTTGCGGCCCTTTGCACCTGCGGCCGGCACCGTCTCATAGCTGGCGCCGGCCAGGGCCAGGCCGAGGGCGGCGGCCTTGTCGGTACCAGAGACGACGAGCCAGACGCAGCGCGCCGAGTTGATCACCGGGCGGGTCATCGTGACGCGCACGGGGGGCGGCTTTGGGGCGTCGCGAACGGCGACCACCGTACGGTCCGTCAGCTGGATCTCGACCCGATCGGGGAAGAGCGACGCGACGTGTCCATCGGAGCCGACGCCGAGGAAGCAGACGTAGAACTCCGGCCACGCCTGCTCCGGCGTGCCGAAGCGCGACAGCTCGTCGGCGTACGCGGCCGCGGCGGCATCCGGATCGGCGGCGACGTCACTGGCCGCGATCGCGTGGATGTTGCTCGCCGGCAGCGCGACCCGGTCCAAGAGCGCGGCGCGGGCGGCGCTGTCGTGGCGATCGACGTCGTCCGGCGTCGTGAACACCTCGTCGCCCCACCAGATGTGCACGAGCGACCAGTCGATGTCGGCACGCCGAGGGCTGTCGCCGGCGGCGCGCAGCACCGCAGTGCCGATCTGGCCGCCCGCCAGAGCGATGTGGGTCGTCTTGCCTGCGGCCGATCGACGGGCGAGACGGGACAGCAGGCGTTCGGCGACCGCCGCCGCCAGCGTCGGCGCGTCAGGGCTGATCACGACGCGCTTCTCGGTCCACATCTGCGCCATCGGAACTCCTAGGACTCGCTCGTGGTCGCCGGGCCGAGAAGCTCCCAGCCCTCCGTGATCACTCGACCATACAGGAGGTCCGGATCGAGCCTGCGCAGTTCCTCCGCGAGGCATTCGCGCAGTGTACGGCGGGGGAGGACGATGTCATGCGACGGCTGTCCGGGCTGCGTGAGCGTGGCGTCGATGTCGTTCGTCCGCTCGAGCACGATGTCGCCGCTCGCGCGCGTCAGCCGCACCTTCTGGATGCCGTGCTCCCATTCCTCCGGGGGCGAGTAGCGCCAGGTGACCGGCACGTCGAGCTTGAGTCGCAGCCATGCGGCGAGCAGACCGGTCGAGGGCGAGCTGCCGGCTCCGACCACCTCGACGCCCGTCACCGGCTCGTAGGGCGGCTGGTCGAGCACCGCCGCCAACTGCTCCCGCCAGTGCGTCAGGCGTGTCCACGCGAGGTCGGTGTCGCCGGGCTCGTACGACGGTCCGAGACGCGAGAGGCGATCCTTGGCGTAGGGCTTCGTCGACGCGTCGGTGATGCGGCGCTGGGCCATGCGGCCGATGTCGGATGCCGCGGGCTTGGTGGGAGGGAAGTCGGGCCACCACGCGATGACGGGCGCATCCGGCAGCAGGAGCCCGGTCACGAGGCCCTCCTGATTGGTTGCGACGTCGCCCTGCGCGCGCAGCACCACGACCTCGCTGGCGCCGGCGTCGCCTCCGACGCGGATCTGCGCGTCGAGCTTGGCGTCGCCTTCGGGATTCGCCATGAGCACGATGACGCGCATCGGGTGCTCACGAGAGGCGTCGTTGGCAGCCTCGATCGCTTCCTCGTGCAGGCCGTGGGTCGTGACGATCACCAGGGTCAGCACCCGACCGAGGGCGACGGCGCCGCCCTCCTCGCGTACGCTCACGAGCGAACGCGCGATCTTCGACACCGTGGTGTCGGGCAGGTCGACGATCATGGACGCCTCCAGACGCGGCCGTCGCGGGCCAGAAGTTCATCGGCCGAGGGAGGACCCCACGAGCCGGGGGAGTATTGTTCGAGCGGTCCGCCCTGGGCGCTCCAGTACTCCTCGACGGGGTCGAGGATCTTCCACGAGAGCTCCACCTCCTCGTGACGGGGGAACAGCGGCGGGTCGCCCAGCAGCACGTCGAGGATGAGGCGTTCGTAAGCTTCGGGGCTCGACTCGGTGAACGCGTGGCCGTAGCCGAAGTCCATCGTGACGTCGCGCACCTCGTTGCCCGCACCGGGCACCTTCGAGCCGAATCGGATCGTCACACCTTCGTCGGGCTGCACGCGGATCACGAGCGCGTTCTGTCCGAGCTCGAGCGTCTGGTTGCGCTGGAACAGCAGCTGCGGTGCGCGCTTGAACACGACGGCGATCTCCGTCACCCGTCGTCCCAAGCGTTTGCCGGTGCGCAGGTAGAAGGGCACGCCCGCCCAGCGTCGCGTCGCGATCTCGAGCTTCACGGCCGCGTACGTCTCGGTCGTCGACTCCGGGTTCATGCCGTCCTCTTCGAGGAAGCCCGTGACCTTCTCGCCGCCCTGCCAGCCGCCGCCGTACTGGCCGCGCGCCGTGGCCGTGGACAGGTCATCGGGCAGGCGAACCGCCGCAAGGACCTTCTCCTTCTCGGCCCGCAGGTCCTTCGCGTCCATCGAGATGGGCTCCTCCATCGCGGTCAGTGCGAGCAGCTGGAGAAGGTGGTTCTGGATCACGTCGCGTGCCGCGCCGATTCCGTCGTAGTAGCCCGCGCGTCCGCCGACACCGATGTCCTCGGCCATCGTGATCTGCACGTGATCGACGTAATTGGCGTTCCACAGCGGCTCGTACAGCTCGTTCGCGAAGCGCAGTGCGAGGATGTTCTGCACCGTCTCCTTGCCGAGGTAGTGGTCGATGCGGAAGATCGAGTCGGCCGGGAAGGCGACCTCGAGTGTGGCGTTGAGTTCGCGAGCCGTCTGCAGGTCGCTGCCGAACGGCTTCTCGATGACCACCCGACGCCACGCATCCGGGTTGTTCGACTTGTCGTCGACCAGTCCGGACGCCTTCAGCTGCTTGGCCACGATCGGGAAATCGCGCGGCGGGATCGACAGGTAGAACGCGTGGTTTCCCATCGTTCCCCGTTCGACGTCGAGCTTCTCCACCGTCTCGCGCAGACGGCGGAACGCGTCGTCATCGCCGAACTCGCCCGACACGAAGCGGATGCCCTGCAGCAGCTGCTTCCACGTCTCCTCGCGGAACGGCGTGCGCGCGTACTGACGGACGGCATCGTGGACGACGTTGGCGAAGTCCTGATCCTCCCAGTCGCGACGCGCGAAGCCCACGAGGGCGAAACCGGGAGGCAGAAGTCCACGGTTGGCGAGGTCGTACACGGCCGGCATCAGCTTCTTGCGCGACAGATCGCCTGTCACGCCGAAGATCACCAGTGCGCTGGGACCGGCGATGCGGTTGAGGCGGCGGTCATCGGGATCGCGCAACGGATTGTGGTCGCGCGAAATCTCGGCAGTCATCGAGAAAGACTCCTCCTGGTCGCGCTACTGCGCGGCCTCGAACAGGGAAAGCACCTCGACCTGAGGGTCGGTCAGGGTGAGGGTGACCACGGGTCGTCCGTGCGCGACGAGCACATCCGCGTCGCCGGCCGCCTGAGCGGTGATCAACTGACGGAACGTGAACGGGCGACCGGGTATTTCCAGATCGACCTCTCCGGCTCCGATGATCTGCAAGAATACGCCGCTGGCCGGTCCGCCCTTGTGGAACTGCCCTGTCGAGTGCAGGTAGCGGGGACCCCAGCCGAACGTCGTCGGACGGCCCGTGTCGGCGGCGATGAGTTCGCGGATGCCGGAAAGCTGAGGCACCGAGGTGCGATCGGCGTAGGCCTGCACGGCGACGTAGCCGTCGGGACCGAGACGAGCCCACAGGGCGTCCAGCACCCCGGCGAGTGTGCCGGACGCGGCCAGCTCGGGATCGGACACGCGCACCTCGACGCCGTTCGCCGTGAAGGCGGGGTCGCTGAGGGCGGGGCGAGAATCGAGCAGCGCGCGAGCGGCGGCCTTGGCGGACTCGACGTCGGGCTGGTCGAACGGATTGATGCCCAGCATGCGTCCCGCGATGGCCGTCGCGTACTCCCAGACGACGAACTGGGCGCCCAGCGATCCGCTCACGAGCACCTCGTCGGGGTGCTGCTCGATCAGCCGGAAATGCACGGCATCATCCACGAGACGCACGAGCTGCATGTCTGCCGGGGTCTGGTCGACCTCCGGGGACAGCGGCAGCAGCACCACGGGAAGGATGCCGGTGCCGTTCTTGCCGGTCGACTCCGCCACGAGCTGCTCGATCCAGTCGGGCAGGCCCACGATGTGCGTGCCGTCGCTGATCAGGCCCAGCTTGTCGCGCCGCGGGTCGCCACCGGCGATGGCCGCGGCGAGCGTGAGTGCGGGGTTGCGGGGGTCGTCGATGGCGACCTCCAGAAGCGTCGCCTCCGCCTCGTCCAGGAGCTCAGCGATGTCCACGCCCGCGAGCCCCGAGGGCACCAGCCCGAAGGCCGTGAGCGCCGAATAGCGTCCCCCCACGTTCGGGTCGGCGGTGAACACGCGGTAGCCGGCCTCACGGGCGGACTGCTCGAGCGGGGATCCCGGGTCGGTGACCACGACGATGCGCTCGGACGGATCGATGCCGAGATCCGACCAGGCGGCCGCGAAGGCGCGCTGCGCAGAATCGGTCTCGATGGTCGAGCCCGACTTCGATGCGACGACGAGAACCGTCTGCGCGAGGCTGCCGGACTCGGCATCCCCGTCGATCGCGGCCAGGACCTGCGCCGGGTCGGTCGAGTCGAGGATCACCAGCGGTACACCTGCCGTGCGGGTGATGACCTCCGGCGCGAGGGATGAGCCTCCCATCCCCGCGAGCACGACGCGGGTGAGACCCCGTGCGACGAGATCTGCGCGCAACGCGAGGATCTCGTCGACGAGGGGCCGTGACACGCTGACCGCGTCCACCCATCCGAGGCGGACGGCCGCCGCGGATGCCGCCTCGGGTCCCCACAGGTCGGGGTCGCCGGCGGTGATACCGCTGGCGACCAGGCTGTCGACCAGACCAGGAACGG
>NZ_JAUF01000034.1:0-28852 GCF_000585455.1 Microbacterium sp. MRS-1 | reverse complement strand
GTTCATACGCAGCCGGGCTCTGCCTCTCCGCAGCCTTGCAATGGATTTAGCAACACGGCCTAGTAGTCGCCGTCGAGCTCACCGACCCCGTGAGCGTCGCCCCGCGCTGGGATAGATTGACCGCTCGTCGCGCTCAGGAGATCACCCTGACCTTCACCACCGTCCTCATAGGCTGGAAGTCATGAGTCTCATCGACCCGAAAGTCGCGGCCGCCGCACGGGATCGAAAGCTCGTCGGCTCGCGACGGGCGCTGACGGCCACGATCCTCTGGGGGCTCGCGGGGTTCGCCGCCGCGACGATCATCGGCTTCGGCATCGGCGGCTTCTTCGACCAGGTGCGCATCGTGTCGATCAACAGCGTGTTCAGCACCTGGGACGGCGGCGTCCCCGTCGCCGTCCGATCGACGGCCCTGCCGGTCGGCATCATCGCCAGCATCATCACGATGGGCGCCTACTCGGCGTGGAACCACCGCTACACGGGCCGGCGCACGTACTACGCCTTCCTCGGCCCGGCATCGATCGTCCTTCTCGGCCTCGCGACCGGCGTGCTCCTCTCGCTGCCGATGTGGGCGGCACCGGATGCCGTGGGCGTCGCCGTCGACCCCGTCTTCCACGAGGACGAGGCCTGGGGCGTCGGTGCGTGGATCATGTACACCGGTATCTGGTGGCTGCCGGGCATCTTCATCGCCCTGGGTCTCACCAGCATCATCGGCCGCCTGCGCGCGCAGCGCTTCCGCCGGCGCAACGCCGACCTGGCCGCCGAACTCCTCGCCAGCGGCCGCCTCGTCGACGCGGAGGTCACCTCGTCGCCGCTGTTGTCGGCGGAGGCCATGACCGCCTCGCACGCGGCCGTCTGCCTCACGTTCGCGTTCGACGACGGGCAGGGTGCACGGCGCTGGGTGACGTGCCTCGCCCTCCTGTCGCCACGCGAACTACCCGCCGAGGGCGAGACGCGTCCGCTCGTGTTCGACCCCCGCACGCCCTCCGACGTGAAGCGGATCTTCGTCTCTCCGACGGGAGACCTCGAGCCCTCGGCGTTCGTCGCCGTGCGCGCCGCCTGAGTCGGACACCGACGCCGACGCGCCTGGTACCTTTCCCCGTGCCGCGCACCGCACGGGGGCGGGTGATCGGGGATCGTCGCGGTCGAGACAGGACGACCCTAGAGGCACGCCTGTCAGAGACAGGTGTCGACGACGGCCTGATCGTCGAGCACGGCGACGATGCGCTCGGCCAGGGGCCAGTACGGGGCGTAGTGCGTCGGATCGCGATTGATCTGCACCCGATGGGCGACCTCCGTCGGCTCCGTGGCCGACCGCTCCGGCTCAGGCACTTTCTCGGCCATGGCACGGTAGAACAGGCTCGCCGCCGTATACGGGTCGAGCCGCTGCTCACGCGATCCCCAGCCGTCCTGCTGCTGGAACAGACCGATCGAGGTCGTGCGCGAGCCGTCCGGGTTGGTCACTCCGCTCGTCTCCCAGTCGCCGTAGTCGATGTTCTGCAGACTCGACTCCCCCAGCGCCGTCATCACCGCGATCGTCTGGTCGCGCACAGGCAGTCCGGCATCGCGGCCGGCCGCCACGATGCTGCGTGCGTTGTCGAGCTGCTGCCGCCCGAATCCCTCGGCCTCGGCGCAGACGGCGGCATGGCGCACGGCCTGCCCGATCGCCACCCCCGCCACGCCGAGCCCGATGGCGAGCACGGCCACCACCGCCAAGGCGACCGCCCGGCGACGACGCAGCTGCCGCCGCCGTCGGGCGCTGAGCACCGGGCGACGGCGAACGGATCGACGCCTCGCCGAGCCGCCGCGGCCGGATGTCGAGGAGCGCGAGGTCACCGCGGCATCCTGTCATGCGCGACTATCCGTCACCCGAACGTCGGCTGATCACCGGCCGGGGGGCACCCGACGATGGGGATCACGCCGCCTCAGCCGATCGGCTCCACGGCGTCGCGCACGCGGCGCCCGGCGGCGCGCACGGCGCCGATGGATGCCGCGATCACCAGGACGATTCCCACGATCTCCAGCCACGCGAGATGCTGTCCGAGCAGTGCCCAGCCGGCCAACGCCGCGACCGCCGGGGCGAGCGACATCAGGATGGCGAACGCCGCCGCCGGAAGGCGCCGCAGCGCAATCAGCTCGAACGCGTACGGCAGCGTCGACGACAGCAGGGCAACCGCGGCGCCGAGCGCGAGCATCTCCGGCCGAAGGAGCGCTGCGCCCGCCTGGACGATGCCGAACGGCAGCGACAGCACGGCGCCGATCGTCATCGCGATGGCCAGCCCGTCCAGGCGCGGGAATGCGGCGCCCACGCGCGCCGACGCGAGGATGTAGATCGCCCAGCTCGCCGCGGCGCCGAGCGCGCAGAGCACGCCGAGGAGGTCGAGTCGATCCCATCCGCCGCCGGCCAGGGCGACGACGCCGACGAGTGCGACGCCGGCCCACAGCCAGGACGAACGACGCCGCCCCGCGATGATCGACAGCGCGAGCGGGCCGAGCACCTCGATCGTGACCGTCACTCCCAGCGGCAGACGTTGCAGCGCGAGATAGAACAGCCCGTTCATCGTGCCGAGGACGACGCCGAACACGATGACATCGCGCCACGCGCTCGCCCCGTGCCCGCGCAGCCGCGGCCGCGCGACGGCCAGAAGGATCAGCGCAGAGAACGCGAGGCGCAGCATCACCATGCCGAGAGCGCCGACGTGCGGGAAGAGCGTGACCGCGATCGCCGCGCCGCCCTCCTGACACACCAGTCCGGCGACGACGAGGCCGACGGCGGCCGGCGCTCCAGACGCGGGTGTGCGCGCGGCGCTCACGCGGCGCTCATCGGCAGCTCACACCGTGCTCGATCTCACGGGATCGGGCATACCGCGGCGGCCGTCACCTGCGCGGCCATGTCCTCCGCCGTCCACGGCAGCCCCGCCTGCGGGGCGGTGCGTCCCGAAGCCGCCGGCGCCTTCGACGCGATGGCCGCGAGCTCCCACGCGAGACTGCGGACGAGGTCGCTCGACGCCCGCGAGTTGTTCAACGTGACGACGACGCTCATCCCAGTCGTGCTGTCGGCGAACGCGGCCGTCAACGCACCGGGGACCGAGCCGTACTGCCCGACGAGGCTGCCGGCCTGGTACGCCCCACCACGCGCGGTGAACCACGACGGACCGTTCGCCACCGCCGGCAGCGGGTTCTCGAAGCGGCCCGGCGCGTCGTAGGGACGGAGCCCCATCGCCAGCGCCTGCACGTATCGACCCGTGTCGGCGAGATCGCTGATGACACCGGATGCCGTGAAGCCGGCACTCGACGACAGGCCGACCACCGGGGTGGGCGCGGTGCACGCCGCGCTGCCATCGGCCGCGGTGCCCGTCCACAGGCCGTCCAGCTCGGCGGTGCCGTTGTCGGGCAGCGACGAGGAGGTCATCCCGTTCGGACCGAACACGTACTGCTGAAAGAGCTGCGCCGCGGTCTTGTTGGTCGCGCGCTCGAGGGCGAAACCCAGCAGCACATAGCTGGTGTCGGAGTCGGCGAATACGGTTCCGGGCTGGGTGGTCGATTCGCGCGACATCCCGAAGGCCATCAGCTCCCGCGGCGTCCAGACACGGGAGGGAGTGGCGCGTATGCGCGCGTCGATGCTCGGATCGTACGGACCGATCCCCGACGTCGAGTCGCAGAGCTGACCGAGCGTCAGGCCGTCCCGAGCGCCCTGGTCCCCCAGGCCCGTCACATATTTGCCGACCGGATCATCCAGCGAGACCACGCCGTCGTGGACGAGCCCGTAGAGCACGTCGCAGGTCATCGACCGCGTCACCGCACCGGCGTGGAAGGTCATGGCGTCGTTCACCGCGGCGCCGCCGGGAGCGACCGTGCCGACGCCCGCGTCCCAGACACCCGCCCACGGAACACGCACGCCTACGATCGCAGCCGAAGCCCCCGAGGCCGCCACCGCACGCTCGACGGCCGTCTGCAACTGGGCCTGCACATCGCCGCCGATGGCGGCATCCACCTGATCCGGCAGTGGCAGCGCTACCGTGTCGGTCGACGAGCACGCGGCCAGCGCGATCGCCACCGCGAGCGTGCCGGCTACCGCCGCAAGACGCCGCGATCGACGAAAAGTCCGCATCCTCACCCCCTGGTCAGTCCTTTCAGCGTAGATCACGATGCGCAGACGACCCGACGCCGTGACGCTCCTGTGACGATTCCGTCGCGGGAGCCATTGCGCCGGCGCAGACCCGTGGCACCGCGCACACCCGCCCCTAAGGTGGGTGCCATGGCGCACACCTTCGACGACGACACGCTGACCGGCGTTCTCGGCCACATGAACGACGACCACTCCGACGACAACCTGCTCATCGCGCGGGCGTTCGCGCCGGAGGTCGACGTCGTGGCGTCCGAGATGGTCACGTTCGACGGCGCGGCCGGTCAGTGGCACGTCACACTGGCCGACGGCGGCGAGGACGTCATCCGCGTCCCCTGGCCCGGCGGGCAGATCAGCGAGCGGCGGGACGTGCGCCGCGAGATCGTCGCGCTGTACGACGAGGCGTGTGCACGACTGGGGATCACTCCGCGCCCGCACGGATGAGCGCAGGGGCCGTCCGGGTACTCAGCGATCCCGCAGAAAACCTTCAGTTTAGGTGAGCCTTAGTTTCAGATACACTGACGGCTGTGACCGAGCCGATCCCGTTCTCCACCGCCCTGCGCGAGCGTTCGCGCACCGCCCACTCCGGCAGCGAGCACGCCGGGTTCATGGACGACCTCATGCGCGGCCGCGGCACGCGCGACGACTACGTCGCGCTCGTCGCCCAGCACTGGTTCATCTACGACGCCCTCGAGGCCGCCGCCGACGCGATGCGCGATGACCCGGTCGCCGCGCCCTTCATCAGCGAGAAGCTCACGCGCCTGCCCGCCATCGAGGCGGATCTCGCCTTCCTCATCGGCGACGACTGGCGCGAACGCATCGCGCCGCTTCCGACGACCCGCCGCTACGTCGAGCGCATCCGCGAGGTGGGCACGACCTGGCCGGGCGGCTTCGTGGCCCATCACTACACCCGCTACCTCGGCGACCTCTCCGGGGGCCTGTTCATCGGAAAGCTCATGGCGCGCCAGTTCGGCTTCGAGACGAACGGCATCGGCTTCTACCTCTTCGACCAGATCGCCGACCCCGCCGCTTTCAAGGATGTCTATCGCGAGCAGCTCGACGCCGTCGCATGGGATGCCGAGGAGCGCGAGCGCGTCATCGATGAGGTGCTGGCCGCGTACCAGTTCAACACCGACCTCTTCGTCGATCTCGCCACCGCCAAGGCCGCCGCCGCGGCATCCGCCTGACCCGCGTTTCGACTCCTCGCGGGCCGGTCAGAAGCCCGCGGCGCGGACCCCGGCCATGAACCGGCGGACGTCGGCATCCACGAGGATGTCGCTCGGGCGCAGCGGGCGCGACAGGTAGAGGCCGTCGAGCGAGGTCAACCGCGACAGCGCCACGTACGTCTGCCCGGGTGCGAACGCTCCCGAGCCCAGGTCGATGACGGCGCGGTCGTACGTCTTGCCCTGCGACTTGTGGATCGTCACCGCCCAGGCCAGTCGCAGCGGGAACTGCGTGAACTCCGCGACGATCTCGCGGGTGAGCTTTCGCGAGCCCGGGTCGTACGCGTAGCGGAACCTCTCCCAGACGGCCGGCTCGACGTCGACCTCTTCACCGTCCAGCTCGACCCGCACCGTCCCCCCGGCGATGCGCGTGACGGTGCCGATCGAGCCGTTCACCCAGCGCGGGCCGTCGCCGCGACCGCCCACATCGTTGCGGAGGAACATGACCTGCGCGCCCACCTTGAGCTGCAGCTCGGTGTCGGCGGGGTACGACGCCTCGCCCCGCCCGAAGTCGCCGCTGACGTCGGCGCGCGCCGTCTGCACCGCGCCCGGCAGGGCGTCGAGGTGGCGCTGGTTGATGCGCGACACGATGTCGTTGCGGGTCGCCAGGGTGATGATGGGAGGCTCGCCCTCGACCGGTTCGGGCACCGGGCGGGCACCCGCGGCGTTCAGCATGCCCGCGATCTCGGCGGTCACCACCCCGTGGCGGACGGCGTTGAGCATCGCCTTGAAGCCGTCGTCGGACTGGCGGTGGATCTGGCGCAGTTCGCGGATGTGCAGGGGCGCCCCGACGCGGCCGAGATCGAGCAGCCCGTCGGAGCGGATCGCCGAGCCGTCCGTCGAGGGGCCCGCCCACACCTGGGCGTCGAAGAACCAGAACGAGCGGTAATGGTCCTGGATGTAGCGCAGCTCATCGCCGCGCGGCGGCACGGGCGAGAGCTGGTAGGGGTCGCCGAACATGATGATCTGCACGCCGCCGAACGGCTCCGAGCGCCGGCCCCGCGCTTGGCGGAGCGAGCGGTCGATGGCATCCATCAGGTCGGCGTTGACCATCGACACCTCATCGATGACGAGGGTGTCGATCGCCTTGAGCACCCGCCGCGCGGGTTCGGACTGCTCCAGCTCGCTGTCGGCGATGAGGCCGATCGGCAACCGGAAGAGGGAGTGGATCGTCTGCCCCTCGACGTTCAGGGCAGCCACCCCCGTCGGGGCGCAGACGGCGATCTGCTTCTCGGTGTTCCAGGCGACGTGCTGCAGGAGAGTGGACTTGCCGGTGCCCGCGCGCCCGGTCACGAAAACGTGCTCCCGCGTGTCCTCGATGAGGCGGAAGAGCTCCTCCTGCTCGGCGGAGAGGGAGGGGATGCTCACCGGATCCATGCTAGCCATCAGGAAGGGTTTCCTAGACTGGAGCTGTGGACGGGGTGGTGGGTGAGCAGGCGCGCGCCGCAGAGGCGGGTACGGATGCCGCGACGCGCCGTTCCCCGGCCCGTCGCGGAAGCCGCCGACTGGCGTTCGACCTGACCGCCCTGTCGGTCGTCGGTCTGCTCCTGGTGGGCGCGATCGGGGCGGCGACCGCCACGGTGTACCGCGATCTGTACAGCCCCGGCGCCTTCGTCACGCGCTATCTCGATCTGCTCAGCCAGGGGCGCGTCCCCGAAGCCCTCGCCCTGCCCGGCGTGCCGATCGCATCCTCCGATCTCACGGATGCCGGGCTTCCCACCGATGCGAGCGAAGCCCTCCTGCGCCGCGCGGCGCTTGCCCCGCTCAGCGACATCCGGGTGGTGGGCGAGCAGGAATCCGACGGGGTCGAGCTCGTGACGGTCTCGTACCACGCCGGCCCGCACTCCGGCACGTCCACGTTCCGCGTGGAGCGGGCGGGGTGGGTCGGACTGGCACCGACCTGGCGATTCGCGCAGAGCCCGCTGGCGGTGATCGATCTGACCCTGCGCGGTGCCACCGCCTTCTCCGTGAACGGGTTCGCGGTCGACACCCGACAGGTCTCGCCCAACGGCACGAACGCCGATCCGCTGACGCCGGTCGCGCTGCTCGTGTTCTCGCCCGGCCTCTACTCGATCTCGGTCGACACCCCGGTCTCCTCCAGCCCGGGGGTGGCGGTTCTGTCCGATACGCCGCAGGCCGAGGTGCCCGTGGACATCCAGACCCAGCCGACCTCCACCTTCGTCGATGTCGTGCAGGAGCGCGTCGAGTCGTTCCTCACCGCCTGCACGACCCAGCAGGTGCTGCAGCCCACCGGGTGCCCGTTCGGGCTGCAGGTGCGCAACCGCATCCTCGAGCCCCCGGTGTGGTCCATGGTCGACCAGCCCAAGATCTCCCTGCAGGCCGATGGCGCCGGATGGTCGATCGTCCCCGCGAACGCCGCGGCGCACGTGGTCGTCGACATCAAGTCGATCTTCGACGGCTCGGTGACCCACGTCGACGAGGACGTGCCGTTCCGGGTCGGCGGCACGATCACGATGCTCCCCGACGGCACCGCCTCGATCCAGGTGCAGTCCGGCGGCTGAGCCCGACGGGGCTGCCGCCGTCAGCGTGTGAGGCGGGCTTCCCGTGCGTCGCGGGCCGCGAGCTGCGCGAGCTTCGCGTTGTACGCCTCCAGCTCGGCATCCCCCGTCCGATCCGCATGACGATCGCCGCGACGCTGGGCACGCTCGTCGGTGCGACTCCACTGGATCGCCACCGTGATCGCCAGAATCAGGGTCGGGATCTCGCCGATCGACCACGCGATGCCGCCCCCGGTGTACTGGTCCACCAGCGGGGCCTCCCCCCACGTGCGCCCCATCGAGCCGAACCATTCGGCCACGAACAGTCCCGACGACATCATGATCGAGATGCCGAAGAACGCGTGCATCGCCATCACACCGATCAGCGTGAGCAGCCGGAACGGGTAGGGGTAGCGCAACGGCACGGGGTCGATGCCGACGAGTGACTGCACGAACAGGTATCCCGAGATGAGGAAGTGGGCGACCATCCACTCGTGTCCCAGATGGTCGTAGAGCGTCCATCGGAAGAGGTCGGTGTAGTAGAACGCCCAGAGCGATCCGACGAACATCGCCGCCGCGAACAGCGGGTGGGTGACCACGCGGGCGAACGGCGTGTGCACCGCCCACAGGATCCACTCACGCCCCCCGCGCGAGCCGTCGTCGCGCTTGGCGATGGCCCGGGAGGCCAGAGTGACGGGGGCGCCGAAGACGAGCATCATCGGAATGGCCATCGTCAGCAGCATGTGGCCCATCATGTGCATGCTGAACAGATAGTCCTGATAGGCGTTGATCGGACCGCTCGTCACCCAGAGCAGGGAGAGCATGCCCAGCACCCACAGCAGCGTGCGGTAGATCGGCCAGCGATCGCCCCGGCGGTGCAGACGCCACGCACCGGCGAGGTAGAAGAAGAGGCCGAAGCCGACGGCGAACGCCCACAGGATGTCGATGTCCCACTGCGTGAACCAGCGCGCGATGGTCAGTTCGGGGGGCAGGGGCACCTCGGTGAGGATCTCCGCCGGCGTCTTGACGTCGGGAAGGCGCGTGTCGACCGGCGGCGGCGTGCGCGACAGCGCCACCGCCGCTCCGCTGGCGATGCCCATGAAGACGATTTCGAGCGTCACCAGACCCCAGAACCGCCGCGACGAGCGCTCTGCGCTCGGCTTCTCGTCACGCTGAATGCGGGAGATGAGCCCGGTGCGGTACCGCGCGCCGAGCGCCCCCATCAGCAGCAGGGCGACCACCTTCACGCCGAGCAGGACCCCGTAGGCGGACAGCAGGTACTTGGGCTCGACGATGCCGACGGCCGCGCGCGCGACCCCCGAGAGCGAGACGACGACGAAGGCCACCAGGGCGATGCTCGAGTACCGCGCGAGGGCGTCGCCCAGCTCGGCGCCGCGCAGCTGGGGTCGCAGCACCGTGAGCAGCAGCAGGCCGCCGAGCCAGGCGGCGGCGGCGATGATGTGCAGCGCGAGTGCGGAGACGGCGATGTTGTGGCCGGCGTCGTCGCCGGAGTGGCCCTGGGTGGCCATCGGCACGAGGCTGGCGATCGCCAGGGCGGCCACGAACAACGTCGAGGTCCATCCACGGACGGCGAAGGTGAGCACCGTCAGCGCGGCTCCGGCAAGGGTGGTCAGCGCCCAGGCGCGGCCCGGGTCGGTCGACACGAGAAAGCGCCCCAGCTGGCCGCCGAACTCCGCGCCGGCGTTCGGGGTGGCATTGAAGATGTTGACGAACGTGAAGAAGGCGGTGAACCCGCTCACGACGGTGAAGAGGGCGGCCGAGATGGATGCCACGTCCAACGCCGTGTCGAAGGGGCGCTCCCCGGCGCGCAGCGCGAAAAGCGCGAGTACGAGGGATCCGATCATGCCCGCCGCCGACAGGTTCACGCCGAGGGTGACGATCGGCAGCCCCCAGCGCACGACCGGTCCGGCGTCGCCGACGAGCAGCGGGGCGGCGCCCCCACCGTACAGGAGCCCGAGCACGAGGGCGACGAGGGCGGCCGCGACGAGGATCGCCGGGCCCACGAAACGCATCACACGGGTCGGGATCACCCGTCCAGCCTACGCGGCGCCGGACACGCCGAAGGGGGGATGCCGAGCGGCATCCCCCCTCGTGAAGGGCCGTACTTACTTGACGGCGGCCTTGAGCTTGGAGCCCGCGGTGACCTTGACGCGCTTGCCGGCGGCGATCTTGATCTCCTCGCCCGTCTGCGGGTTGCGGCCCGTGCGCGCGGCGGTGGCGACCTGCTCGAACGACAGGAAGCCGGGGATCGTGACCTTCTCGCCCTTGGCGACGGCCTCGGAGACAGCCGAGAACAGGCCGTCGACGACGCGGCCGACGGTGGCCTGGCTCTCGCCGGTGGCGCTGGCGATGCTTGCGACGAGCTCAGTCTTGGTGATAGCCATTGGGGTTGTCCTCCAGACGGCAGCGGATGCCGCCTTCAGTGAGATCGGACCGGACGGCGAACGCCCGGTTTGGTCGATGGGACCGCACCCGAATATACCTACGATCCCCGGAAATCCGCGGATTTACGCCCCCCTGAGGTCATCTTCCCCGGCGTGTCGGCATCGAATGGTGACGGATGAGGCTGGTGTGACCGCGGCATCCGCCTGCTGCTCGGCCCCGGACGGGAACGCAGAAGGCCCGCCCCTGACGGGACGGGCCTTCGAGACGTGTGCGTCGGTGCTTACCAGCTCGACTTGGTCACACCGGGCAGCTCGCCCTTGTGCGCCATGTCGCGGAAGCGGACACGCGAGATGCCGAACTTCGACAGGTAGCCGCGGGGGCGACCGTCGATGGCGTCGCGGCCACGCAGGCGCACGGGCGACGCGTTGCGGGGCAGCTTCTGCAGGCCGACGCGGGCGGCCTCGCGGGCCTCGTCGGTCGCGTTCGGGTCGACGAGGGTCTTCTTCAGCTCGGCACGCTTCTCGGCGTAACGGGCGACGACCTCCTCGCGCTGGTTGTTGCGCGCGATCTTGCTCTTCTTGGCCATGAGATCAGCGCTCCTCTCGGAATTCGACGTGCTTGCGGATCACCGGGTCGTACTTCTTCAGCACGATGCGGTCGGGGTTGTTGCGACGGTTCTTACGCGTCACGTAGGTGTACCCCGTGCCGGCGGTCGACCGGAGCTTGATGATCGGACGAACGTCCTGAGCCTTCTTCGCCATTAGAGCTTCACACCCTTCGCGATGAGGTCCTTGACGACCGACTCGATGCCGCGGGCGTCAATGACCTTGATGCCCTTGGCCGACACGTTCAGCGTGATCTTGCGACCGAGCGAAGGAACGTAGTAGGTCTTCTTCTGCACGTTCGGGTCGAAGCGGCGCTTCGTCCGGCGGTGCGAGTGCGAGATGTTGTGACCGAAGCCGGGAACAGCTCCGGTCACCTGGCACACTGCTGCCATAGTGATTCTCCTTAGTACCGTGACACCGGACGGTGCCACCCAAGATCCCTTGTCTGCATCCCAGGTGGGATCGGACTCCTCCGCCGGTCGTTGAGCGAGCCGGAGGCGAGTCGAAACGTGGTGGGATACGAACTGCGTGCTGGAGTGCGCGCAGACAAAGAGTCAGTCTAGCACGGCCGGGCGTGTCGGCTTGACGTCGCGCCGTCGCCGATCACGCCGCGAGGCGGCGCACCATGCGAGGTGTCGCCACCGAGATCAGGACGAGCATCAAACCGGCGAAGACCCCGAGGACGACGGGTAGGGCGAGCCACGCGAGGGCGGCTCCGATCAGCAGGGTCGGCACGGCGAGTCCGACATAGGCGATCAGGAAGATCGCCGCGAGCTCCTCGCCGCGGATCACGAAAGCGGCCAGGGCGCCGAGCGCGACGGCGACACCGACGGCATAGGCGGCGAAGATGACGGTCACCACGATCGGCGAGAAGCCGTCGCGCTGCTGATAGAGCGCGTAGATCGGAGTGGGAATGGTCGAGAACGCCATCGCGATGGCGAAGGCGAGCACGGCCGTCCAGAAGCCGGCGGAGTGCGCCGCGCGGGAGCGTCGCGGTGTGCGGGCGGATGCCGAGGCGGGCGCGCCGGCGGCGGGGAGGCTGGTGGTGGTCATGACCTCAGGATGCGCGCTCGGAGGAATCGAGCTTCACGCGAGCCGCGGCTCGGCTGTACGCGTGCAGTCGACGGTGTCGGCCGGCATCCAGACTCTCGAGCAGCGCATGGGAACCCGGCTTATCGAACGCTCCGGCCGCCGCGTCGCGCTCACCGCCGCCGGCGAGCAGCTGCTGGAGCCCGCTCGTGAGATCGTCGACGCGACGAGCCGATTGCAGAGCGCGGCGACCGGTCGCGTCGAGGGCCTTCATGGGGCTGCCGTCCGGGGAGCTGCCCGACCTGGAGACGGTCGAGCTCGTACGCTCGCCCTTCGTGGCACTGCTCCCCGACGGGCATGCACTCAGCGCGCTGCCGGAGGTTCCCCTCGAACGCCTGGCGGCCGAATCATGGATCGACGCTCCGCACGGCTTCGGTCACCGCGTGCTCCTCGAACGAGCCCTGACCCGCGCCGGGCTGGTGCGCGAGGTGGCGACCGAGGTCTCGGCGGTCGGCGACATCCCCGCGTTCGTCGCGGCCGGATGACGCGGCTCAGCCGGTCGGCCCCGCCCCGCGCCCCCAGCGAAACGCGGACACCGTCGGGTCGCCGTCCACCCAGAACCGCCAGGGGAACGCGGCCGTGCCGGCGACGCCCGCGACCCCGACGCGAGGTCCCGACGCGATGTCGGAGCGGGCCGCCACCGGCAGCCACAGACGGGCGACGGCGCCGGCCCGCGGGACGCCCACGATCGCGTCGATGCCGTCGTGGACGGGGTGGCGCAGGCCCACGGCATCCCCGAGCCGGCCGGGGCCGCGCGCGAGATCGCGGGCCACGCGCGCCGTGGGCCGACGCGCGAAGGCGATCTGCTCGCCGTCGATCACCTCGCCGGCGCGCAGCAGGATTCCGCCGGCCTGTCCCTGCGGCCCGCACACGACGTTGACGCAGGAATGGATGCCGTGGCTCAGGTAGACGTAGAGATGACCCGGTGGGCCCCACATCGTCGCGTTGCGGGCCGTCCGCCCCATCCGCGCGTGCGATCCGGGGTCGGCCTCCGGGCCGGTCCCGGCGCCGTGATAGGCCTCGACCTCGGTCAGACGCACCGCCACGCGTGCGTCGCCGATCGTCACCTCCAGCACACCGCCGAGCAGGCGCGGCGCCACCTCCACCGGCAGCGCCGTGAGCGCTGCCCGGGTCGCGGGAATCAGGCCCGAGCGCTCGCTCATGTGCGCGGCGGCGTCTGGCACCACGAGATGTCGAAGCCCGCGAGCGCGCCGACCTCGGTTCCCGCCTCCGCGCCGGAGAGGGCCACGACGTGGGTGCGCAGGTGCGTCGGCATCGGCAGCTTGTACCCGTCGTACGGGTTCGACACGGCATCCGGGGCCACGAGGAACGCGGCGTACCTCCCGCTCGGCGACACGCACGACTGGATGAGGATGTCCTTCGGGTCGACGGAGAAGACCGGTGTCGCCTTTCCCGCGGTGTCGACGACGTTGACGGTGGTGGAGCGCACCGTGAAGCCGTCGACGACGGCGAGCACCCGCAGCGTGTCGCCGTTGCTCATCGGCACCATCTTGTTGGTCTGCCCCAGCGCTTTGTCGGTCGGCGGCAGGTCGACCTGCTTGGCCGTGGCCAGATCGATGGCCGCGGGTCCTTCCACACGCTCGACGATCGCGGTGGTCGTGCCGCGCGCGATGCCGTCGATCGACACGGCGTTGCCGAGGGTGACCGGGTCGCCGCCGGACGGGGAGATGAGAGTGAGGGCGCCGTCGTAGGTGAGCATGAGGATGCTGTCGGTGCCGGGCACGAACCGCCAGTCGTCGACGCGGGACTCGCCGCCGCTGCGCTGGATCATCGTCGGCTGCGCATCGCTCTGCGCGGAGGCGAGCGAGGCCGTGAACAGCCGGGCTTCGCGAGCGCCCGGCGTGCCGACGGTGGCATCCGTGTAGGTGTAGCCGATGAGATCGCCCCGATCGGCGCTCTGCAGGTCGGTGACCGTGCCGTCGCCGGGGAGGGCGAGCTCGCGCACGTTGCCGCCGTCGAGATCGGTGACCACGAGGTGCGACTTCTTGTCGTCGTCGAGCGTCGACATGACGAGATGACCGGCGGTCGCACGGAAGTCTTCGATCTGCGCGTTGGTGTAGACCGGTTCGGGGTCTTGACCGGCGAGGCCGGTGCGCAGGATCCGGTCGCCGCCGTCGCCCCGTTGCAGGACGAAGGCCTGCAGCGCGGGCGTGGTGAAGCTCTGCGAGACGGATGCCGTCGGGCCGCCGCCGATGCCGCTGACCCCATCGATCGTCACGGTGTACGAGGTGTCGTCCCACAGCGGCTGGGTGAAGCGGATGCCCACGCTGCGTCCGGACGTGTCCACGGTGAAAGGCGCGGCGGGCGAGACGGTGACCTGGGTCGGCGTGACCTTGGCGAGGGACTGGGTGGTCGTGATGATCAGCCGCGAGCCGGCCGCGCTGACCGCGGCATCCGGGTCGACACTCACGTTCGTCACGCGCGGCCCCTGCGCGACCGTCACCGCGGCGCCGGCGAGACCGACGACGGCCAGCGCGGCCACGACGATCGCGAACCCCGCGAGGAAGGCGCGGGAGCGGCGGCGACGTGGGCGCTCACGACGCGTCGCGCGCTCAGTACTCATACGGATCCTTGGGTTGATCGACCGTCTGCACGGAGGCCGGCTGGATCTGCAGTCGTCCCCCGGCATCGCGGATCGTGCCCGTCACGGTGACCCACGTGCCGGTGGCCGGGATGTCGCCGGAGGCAACCGGCACACTCGCCGGCTGCGCATCGATGACGCAGTGCGTGATGACCAGGCGCGTCAGTCCGAATCCGCCGTCGGTGGGGGTCACGAACCCGGTGAGCGTGATGGTGTCGCCGTCGAACGCCTCGGGGTTCGTCGCCGTCGCGAACACGCTCGCCCACGCCCCGACACCGAACTTCGAGGTGTCGCCCGTGGAGGCCAGCGCCACGGTGTCGGAGCCTTGGAACAGCGGTGGGGCACCCGTGTCGCGCTGCATCGCGAGCTCGGCGGACAGCGTCGCCGGAGGCGTCAGCATGATCGCCGCGACGACGCCGACCGACAGCACACCGCCGGTCACGGTCGCGGCGGTACCCCAGCCGCCGCGGCGCTCGTGGCCGTGGTCGTGATCGTGCCCGTGGTCGGATTCGGCGCCCTTCGGCAGGGCGAAGCTGATCACCGCACCGACGAGGGCGATGATCGCCATCGGCACCGCGAACCAGTTCGACGAGGGGTTGATGTACAGCGCCAGCTGGCCGTTCAGCCACAGCACCACCGTGACCGCGGCCAGGCCCGCCGCCAGTCCCACCCCGAGCAGGCGCGATCCGATCAGTTCACGCAAGGAGGTTCACCACCGATCCGACGGCCACGGCGAACAGCACGACGATCACGACGAGCCCGACCAGCACCTTCGAGCGGAAGGTGGTGCGCAGCAGCGCGAGCATCTTGACGTCGACGAGCGGACCCACGAGCAGGAACGCGACGATCGAGCCGGGCGTGAAGGTCGAGGCGAACGAGAGCGCGAAGAAGGCGTCGACGTTCGAGCAGATCGACACGATCATCGCGAGCGTGATCATGGCCACGATCGACAGCGCGGGGTTCGATCCGATCGCCAGCAGCGCCGAGCGCGGCACGAGCACCTGCACGGCGCCGGCCAGGGCAGAGCCGATCACGAGCGCGGGCATGACGGCGCGCAGTTCGACGACGAACTGGGCGAGGCTCTGCTGCGCCTTGCCCGGCCCGCGGCCGTGCGCCGCGTTCTCGAGCGAGATCTCGCAGCTGGCACGGAAGCGATCCGTGATGAGGCCATCGGGGTCGGGATGCCGGCTGTAGAGCCACCCGATGAGGTTCGCGACCGCATAGCCGCCGAGGAGGCGCGCGATGAGGATGCCATCGTCGAACCCGAACGCCTGGTGCGTGGTGATGATCACGATCGGGTTTACGATCGGCGCGGCGATCAGGAAGGTGAGCGTCTCGGCGACCCCCAGCCCGCGCATCATGAGACCGCGCGCGAAGGGGACGTTTCCGCACTCGCAGACGGGGATGAGCATGCCCAGGAGCGACAGCACCGCCCGCCGCGCCCACGGTGCCCGCGGCATCCATCGTTCGATCGCACCGGCCGGCACCCACACCTGCACCACGATCGACAGCAGGACGCCGAGGATCACGAAGGGGAGCGACTCGATCAGGACGCTGATGGAGAGGGTGAGACCGTCCTGCAGCCGGGTCGGCAAGGCAGGCCCCGGGGCGAGGAAAGCGACCGCGATGAGCGCGGCCACCACCAGCGCGCCGATGCCGACGGCCACCAGGGGACGGGCCGGCGCGACGCGCACCTCAGTCGACACGCTCTCCGACCGGATCGGCGGCGCGCAGCGCGGAGCAGGAGGCGCAGAAGCCGAAGATGTCGACGACGTGCTCGGCGGCGGTGAAACCGTGCGCGGCGGCGGTGCGCTGCGCCCACGCTTCGACCTCGTGGGCCTCGATCTCGACGGCGAGACCGCACGAGCGGCAGATCAGGTGGTGATGGTGACCGGTCGTCGAGCACGCGCGGTAGATGGCTTCGCCGTCGGGACTCTGCAGCTGATCGGCCTCGCCGCTGGCGGCGAGCGTCGCGAGCGCCCGGTAGACGGTGGCCAGTCCGATGCCCGTGTTCTCGTCGCGCAGGGTCGCGTGCAGCGCCTGGGCGCTGACGAAACCGGGGGCGTCGGTCAACGCCTCGCGCACGCGATCGCGCTGCCAGGTGTTGCGCTGGGCCATGCCGGGAGTCTACCCGCGGGGTCTAGGAGCCGGCTGGACGCGTGCGCTGGACGATGTCACGCCTCGACCGTGCCGCGCCGACGCACGCCGTCGACGACGCGGCAGACGAGGTAGATGAGGAACGACAGCGTCGTGATGTAGGGGCTCACCGGCAGCGTTCCCGCGATGGCGAGCAGAATGCCGCCCACCGCCGCGGTGACGCCGAAGCCGGCGGCCAGCAGCGGCACGGCGATGGGGCCGGTGGAGACCCGCATCGCCGCCGCCGCCGGCGTCACCAGCAGCGAGAGCACCAGGAGGGCACCGATGATGTGCACCGCCACCGCCACGACGATGCCCAACAGGATCATGAACGCGAACGAGACGACCGTCGTCGGCACGCCGCGCGCGGCGGCCGACTGCGGGTCGAGCGAGTCGAAGTTCAGTGGTCTCCAGATGAGCAGCAGTCCCACGAGCACGATCGCGCTCAAGACGATCAGCACCGTCAGCTGATCGCTCTGCACCGACACGATCTGACCGGTCAGCAGGCTGAAGCGGTTGGCGCTGCGGCCGTTGTAGAGCGAGATGCACAGGATGCCGATACCCAGCCCGAACGGCATGAGCACGCCGATGATCGAGTTGCGGTCGCGGGCGCGCGCGCCCAGCCAGCCGATGAGACCCGCCGCGATGAGCGAGCCCACGATCGAGCCCGTGACGACGTCGACGCCGAGAAGGAGCGCCGCCGCCGCGCCGGCGAAGGACAGCTCGCTGATGCCGTGCACGGCGAAGGCCATGTCGCGCTGCAGGACGAACACGCCGATGAGTCCGCCGATGATGCCGAGCACCGCGCCGGCCCAGACGGAGTTCTGCACCAGGGCGAGGATGTCGCCGTAGCGCGCCATCCCGCCGAACAGCGCGTTGCCGATGTCTCCCCAGCTCACGCGACACCTCCCGCGGGTGCGACGACGGCGTCGCCGTGATGGTGGTGGTCGGCATCCGAGTCGGGGGCGCCGACCACGACCAGGCGCCCGCCGACACGGGCGACGTGCACCGGTGTGCCGTACAGGGCGGTGAGGGTCTCGGAGGTCAGGACCTCGTCCGGGCTGCCGACGGTGAAACGGCCGCCGGTGAGGTAGAGGATGCGATCGACCTTCTCCAGCACGGGGTTGATGTCGTGCGTGACCAGCAGCACGCCGGCGCCGCTGGCGGTGCGGTAGCGGTCGATGAGGTCGATGACGTCACGCTGATTGGCCAGGTCGAGACTGGTCAACGGCTCATCGCACAGCAGCAGACCGGGCTCGTCGGCGAGCGCCTGTCCCACGCGCAGCCGCTGCTGCTCGCCCCCGGAGAGCAGGCCCACGGGGCGATCGGCGAAGACCGTGGCCCCGACGGCATCGATCAGTGTCTGCACGCGCTCGCGGTCGCCGCGGCGGCGCACCGGGAAGCCGAAGCGGTGGCCGTCGACACCGAGACGGACGAGATCGCGGCCGCGCATCGCCGTGTGCCGGGGCAGCGGGCGCTGCTGCGGAATGTAGCCGATGCGACGATTCCCGGCCCGGCGCACGGGCTCTCCGAGCGCCTCGATCGAGCCCGCACTGAGGCGCTCGAGGCCGAGGACGGCGCGAAGAAGCGTGGTCTTGCCAGCACCACTGGGCCCGAGCACCGCGACCAGTTCGCCCGGCTGCAACTCGAGGTCGAGGCCGCGCCACAGCTCATGGCCGCTGCGCGAGAGCGCAGCGGCCATGATGCGAAGGGGAAGAGCGGAGGCGGGGGTCACGAACCCAGCGCGGTCTTGATCTGCGTAGCCATGTCAGTCATCCACGATACGTAGTTCTGGCCCTCCGGAAGCAGCTCCGAGGCTTTGATGACGGGCACGTTCGCCGCCGCGGCCTTCGCCTCGGCCTGCGTGGTCTCGGCACCCGCGGCCTGGGCGTTCACGAAGAGGATCTTCACCGATCCCCCACCGATGAGCGTGAGCGCGTCGAGAAGTGTCGCCGGCGGGACGTCCTGGCCCTCTTCGACGGCTTCGCTGAAGGCGGGCGGGGTGACGTTCTTCAGTCCGGCGGCCTCGGCGAGGTACAGCGGCACGGGCTCGGTGACGAAGATCTCGGCGCCGCTGTGGGCTTTGGAGATATCGCCCAGGATCGGCGTGACCTTCCCATCGATGTCGCTGCGGAACGCCGTGGCGTTGGCGGTGAACGCGCTCGCGTCGGCGGGGTCGAGCGTGCCGAGCTGCTTCGCGATCTCATCGGCGACGGCGGCGATGGTCTGCGGGTCGTAGAAGACGTGCTCGTTGAAGCCGGCGACGGCCGCGGTGGGGTCGGAGCCCGTCCACTCGGGCGAGAAGGTGACGGCGCTGATCAGCGGGGCGGTCGACTTCGCGGCATCCTTCAGAGACGCCATGAACGGGTCGTAGCCGCCGCCGTTCTCGATGAGCAGCTGCGCGTTCTGGACGTCGAGCTGATCGGCCGCGGTCGCCTCGAACTCGTGCGGATCCTTGCTCTCGTCGGCGATGAGCGAGGTGACCTCGACGTGGTCACCTCCGATCGTCTTGACGATGTCGCCGTAGACGTTGGTGGAGGCGACGACCGAGATCGTGCCGCCCGCGGACGCGGAGCCGCTGGGCGACGAGGTAGCGGAGCTGGAACAGCCGGTGAGGGCGAGGGCGGATGCCGCGACGAGGGCGGACAGGAGGACGACGGGACGCTTCATACCGTCCAGCCTAGGACTACTGATAATCGTTATCAAAACCAGGGTGGCCGAAATGCTGTCAGTTCATAGCCTCCGCTTGAAGTCGAGGCCGCGCCGCCGACAGGCTGTTCTTCAGTCCTCGCGTCCGACGGCGCTCGCGAACGACCGTGTCACGTTCTCTGCGACCCCTCCGCTGTCGCCTTCGCCTCTCGAGGAGCCGTCATCTCCCCCTGGACTCTGCTGCTGCTCGCGCTCGGCGTCTCCGCCGATGCCTTCGCCGTCGCCCTCGGAAAGGGCCTGCAGCTGCGCGCGCACGTGCTGCGCACGGCGCTCGTGTTCGCGACCGCATTCGGGGTGTCGCAGGCGATCATGCCGCTGCTCGGCTGGCTGCTCGGTTCGACGTTCGCCGACGCGATCGCGCCGTGGGACCACTGGATCTCGTTCGGCCTGCTCGCGCTGGTCGGCGGGAAGATGCTGTGGGAGGCGCTGAGCCCCGACGCCCCGGTGGACGCGGAGCACCCCGAGCACGTGCACGACATCGAGGCCTTCAGCGTGCGCGAGGTGGTGCTCCTGTCGGTCGCGACGAGCATCGACGCGCTCGCCGTCGGGGTGTCCTTCGCCTTCTTGAACGTGGACGTCGCGATCGCCGTCACCACGATCGGACTCGTCACGTTCGCACTGTCGTTCCTCGCCGTCTTCATCGGCTACCGCATCGGCACGCGCTTTCGCCGCCCGGCGGAGATCGTCGGTGGCCTGGTGCTGATCGGGATCGGTACGCAGATCCTCATCGAGCACCTCACCGCCTGACGGCCCCCTCCTTCTTGCCCGCGACGCGGCGAGGACCTACCGTGAACAGGAGGAGGGTGTCATGACGCGACTGATCGATCGGTTCCGCACGTGGCGCGCGAACCGCAAGGCGAACCCGTACATTCCGCCCGAAGGCCGGTTCACCGGCAGTGTGCTCACGCAGCTTCCCGGTGTGCGCGGCCCGTCGCTCTGGACGGGCAAGCGCGGCGGCCTCGGCGACGTGCTGCAGCCGGCGAACCTGTCGGGCAACTTCCATCCCGTCGTCGACCCCGTCGACGACCCGCGGGCGCGCTGAGGAGGCGCCGTCCGCTCAGGCGAGGCCCGGCAGCGCGGCGGTCAGGCCGTGCACGAGGATCTCTGCGCCGATGGCCAGGATGAGAAACCCCATCACGCGGGTGATCGCGCCGACACCGGTCGGACCGAGCTTCTCGGCCAGCGGCGTGCCGTAGCGCAGGAGCACCGCGATCACCGCCGCGATGACGAGGACGGCGAGCACGATCCCGACGCGGTCCAGGATGCCGGGATTGCGCGCCGCGAGTCCCACGATCACGCCGATCGCACCGGGGCCGGCGATGAGCGGCAGCGCCATCGGCGAGAAGCTGATGTCCGTCTTCGTGGCGGCATGCTCCTTCTCGGCATCCGAGGCCCCCGCGCCCAGCGCGCGCGGCACGACCATGCCGAACCCGGAGTGCATCACCACGAGGCCGCCGGCGATCTGCAGCGCGCCCAGCGAGATGCCGAAGAACTGCAGGATCAGGGTTCCGAGCAGCGCGAAGACGGTCAGGATGGCGGCGACGTAGATGCCCGTGAGCCACGACTGCCGGCGCCGGTCGGCCTCGTCGAGGTGGGCGGACAGCCCGGCGTAGGCCGCAACCGCCCCGGGCGGATTCGTGATCGGGACGAGCGCCGCGAGGGCGGCGACGAAGACGGTCAGCATGCCTTCATTGTGTCGCAGCGGATGCCGGGGGTCAGTCCAGCAGCAGCGCCGGCTCCTCCAGGACCGATGCGACATCGGCGATGAAGCGACTCATCCCGTCGCCGTCGATCACGCGGTGGTCGAACGAGCCCGAGACCGTGGTGACGAAGCGGGGACGCACCTCGCCGTCGACGACCCACGGCTTCTGGCGGATCGTGCCCATCGCGACGATGCCCGACTCGCCCGGGTTGATGATCGGGGTGCCGGCATCCATCCCGAAGACGCCGATGTTCGTGATCGTGATCGTGCCGCCCTGCTGATCGGCCGGCGTGGTCTTTCCCTCTCGGGCCGTCAGTGTCAGCTTCTCGAGCGCCTTGGCGAGCTCGCGGAGGTTCAGGTCCTGGGCGTCCTTGATGTTCGGCACGAGCAGGCCCCGCGGCGTCGCGGCGGCGATGCCGAGGTTGACGTAGTTGCGCACCCGGATCTCGGCCGAGCCGTCTTCCTTGTCGATCCATGCGGCGCCGATCAACGGCGTGCGCCGCACCGCCCAGATCACCGCGCGCGCCATGATCAGCAGCGGCGAGACCTTGATGTCGGCGAAGTCGGGCGACGCCTTCAGCCGCTTGACGAGCTCCATCGTGCGCGTCGCGTCGACGTCGGTCCACACCGAGACGTGCGGCGCGGTGTAGGCGGAGCGCACCATGCCCGAGGCCGTGGCCTTGCGCACGCCCTTGACCGGAATCGCCTCTTCGCGCTCACCGACCGGCGGTGCGGGGACGGGCGCGGCGGAGACCGGGATCGTCTGCTCCCGCTCGGCGGGCGCGGTGGGCGTCGCGATGTTGCGGAAGACGCTCGCCTGCTCGGCGTGGCGCACGACGTCGTCGCGGGTGACTTCACCGGCGGGACCCGTGGGGGTGACCTCGGCGAGGGTGACGCCCAGGTCGCGCGCGAGCTTTCGCACCGGCGGCTTGGCGACGACGCCGACGGAGGCCCGCACGGTCTCGGCGCGCTCGGCCGGGCGCTTGCGGCGAGAGGTTGCGCCGGCGCCCGTGCCGTAGCCGACCAGCACGGCGCCGCCGTCGTCGGGTGCCGCGGCCGGCTCGGGCTGTGCGGGTGCGGGGGTCTCGGCATCCGCCGCCGCGCCGCCGATCGTGATGATGGGGGCCCCGACCGTGACGGTCTCACCTTCGGGGGCGAGGAGCTCGCCGACGGTGCCGGAGAACGGCGACGGCAGCTCGACCAGCGACTTGGCCGTCTCGATCTCGACGAGCACGTCGTTGACCTCGACGGTGTCGCCGGGTGCGACGCGCCACTGGACGATCTCGGCCTCGGTGAGGCCTTCGCCGACGTCCGGCAGGTGGAAGATCTGCTCGCTCATGTCGTTCTCCTTCAGGGCGTGAGTCCGCGAGACACGTGATGCGCACCGAGACACGGGGCTACGACGCGTGTCTCGGTGCAGGGATGGTGTCTCGCGATCATGGGCGGGGCGGGGCGGGGGCGGTCAGTAGGCCAGGGCGCGGTCGACGGCCTCGAGGATGCGGTCGGCATCCGGGAGGTAGGTGCCCTCGAGCTTGGCGGGCGGGAACGGCACGTCGAAGCCCGACACGCGCAGCACCGGCGCTTCCAGAGCGAAGAACGCCCGCTCCATGACGGTCGCGGCCACCTCCGAGCCCACCGACGTGAACCCGGGCGCCTCCTGGGCGTAGACCATGCGACCGGTGCGGCGCACCGAGTCGAGGATGGGGCCGTAGTCGATCGGCGAGAGCGAGCGCAGATCGATCACCTCGCACGAGGTGCCCTCGCTCTCGGCGAGCGCGGCGGCCTGCAGCAGCGTCGTCACCATCGCACCGTGGCCGACGAGCGTGACGTCGGTGCCGCGGCGCACGAGCCGCGACGCGTGGAGGGGCAGGGGGCGCTCGACCGTGTCGACGTCGCCCTTCATCCAGTACTTGGCCTTCGGCTCGAGGAAGATCACCGGGTCGGGCGAGCGCACGGCATCCTGGATCATCCAGTACGCGTCGTTCGCGGTCGAGGGGGAGACGACTCGCAACCCCGCGGTGTGCGTGAAGTACGCCTCCGGGCTCTCCTGGTGGTGCTCGACGGCCCCGATGTGGCCGCCGTACGGGATGCGGATGACGACGGGCATCTGCAGGGCGCCCTCGTGTCGGTTGGTCAGCTTCGCGAGCTGCGTCGTGATCTGGTCGAAGGCGGGGAAGACGAAGCCGTCGAACTGGATCTCGATGATCGGACGGAACCCCGCCATCGCAAGCCCGATCGCGGTGCCGACGATGCCCGACTCCGCGAGCGGGGTGTCGAGCACACGCTGCTCACCGAACTCAGCCTGCAGGCCTTCCGTCACACGGAACACGCCGCCGAGGCGGCCGATGTCCTCACCCATGAGCAGAACGTGGTCGTCGGCGGCCATCGCGGCGCGAAGACCCGCGTTGAGCGCCTTCGCCAGAGGCATGGACTCCACCATCAGACTCCTCCCTCCAGCGACGCCTCGTAATCGGCGAGCCAGCGACGCTGCTCCACCATCAACGGGTGATCCTCGCTGTAGACGTGCGCGAACATCGACTCCGGCTCGATCGTGCCGAGCGCGTTGGTGCGCACGCGCACGTCGTCGGCGTAGGCCTGGGCCGCGGCATCCACGTCGTCGAAGAAGGATGCCGCCGCGCCCCGCGCCTGCAGATACGCGCGCATGCGGGCGATCGGATCGCGCCGCGCCCACGACTGCTCCTCGTCGGACGTGCGGTACTTGGTGGGGTCGTCGCTCGTCGTGTGGGCGCCCATGCGGTAGGTCATCGCCTCGATCGCGCGGGGCCCCTCGCCGGCGCGCGCCTCGTCGAGCGCGAGCTTGGAGACCGCGTAGCTGGCCAGCACGTCATTGCCGTCCACGAGGATCGAAGGCATGCCGTAGCCCGCCCCGCGGCGGTAGAGAGGCGCCCGCGACTGCGTCGCGACCGGAACCGAGATCGCCCAGTGGTTGTTCTGCAGGAAGAACACCTCGGGCGTGCGGTAGGTGTTCGCGAAGACCATGGCCTCGTGCACGTCACCCTGGCTCGAGGCGCCGTCGCCGTAGTAGACGACCACGGCTTCATCGCGTGCCGGGTCGCCCGTGCCGCAGCGCTTGTCGAAGACGAGGCCCATGCCGAAGCCGGTCGCGTGCAGCGTCTGCGACCCGAGAACGAGCGTGTAGATGTGGACGTTGCCGTTCTTCGGGTCGGTCGGGTCCCAGCCGCCGTGCGTCAGACCACGCATCACGCGGATGATGTCGATCGGGTCGACACCGCGGGTGGTGGCGACGACGTGCTCGCGGTACGACGGGAACAGGTGATCCTGCGGCCGGGCGGCGCGCACAGACCCGACCTGGGCGGCCTCCTGACCGAGCGACGGCGGCCACAGGGCGAGCTGGCCCTGCCGCTGCAGGTTGGTGGCCTGCCGATCGAAGGCGCGCACGAGAACCATGTCGCGGTAGAACGTCTCGAGCTCGGCATCGGAGAGCGCGTCGATGAGGGGCAGATACCGCTCGGCTTCGGGCGTGGGGGCGAACGTCCCGTCCGCCGCCAGAACGCGCACGAGGGCCGGGTCGTCAGGCGGGGTCATGTTCCCACGCTAACGCCCCGCGCATGCGTCCGACTGCATGGGATCGACAACGGGAATCGCGATCCGCCGTGCGCCGACCACAACGCGCAGGAACTATGGACGCGGAGCGACGGATGCCGCGACCCGAACGATCGGCTCGATCGCCTCGTGCTCGCCGATGGAGATACGCACACCGTCGCCGGCGAAGGGGCGGACGATCAGACCGGCCTCCTCGAACGCCGCGGCGACCTCGAGCGCACGCGCGCCGGCCGGCAGCCAGACGAAGTTGCCCTGCGCTTCGGGAACGTCCCACCCCGTCGCGCGCAGCCGTGCGGCCAGGTCGTCGCGGTGCGCGGCGAGGGTGCGCACGCGCTCGAGCAGCTCCTCCTCGGCATCCAGGCTGGCCAGGGCCGCTTCCTCGGCGGCGGCCGTCACCGACAGGGGGATGCCGGTGCTACGCGCGGCCGCCAGGATGCGTGGGTCGCCGACGGCGTAGCCGACGCGCAGGCCGGCGAGCCCGTAGGCCTTCGAGAAGGTGCGCAGCACGACGACGTTCGCGTGCCCGGCGGCGATGACGTCGCCGCCGGCCACGGCATCCGGATCGGTGACGAACTCGGCGTACGCCTCGTCGAGGATGACGAGGACGTCATTCGGGACGCGGGCGAGGAACGCATCGAAGCCCGCCTGGGTCACCACCGGACCCGTCGGATTGTTCGGGCTGCAGACGATGATCATGCGGGTGCGCTCGGTGACGGCGTCGGCCATCGCGTCCAGGTCGTGGCCGCCGGCCGCATCGTTCGCCACGGTGACGGCCGTCGCGCCGGCCACCGTCGCCAGGCTCGGGTAGGCCTCGAACGAACGCCAGGAGAAGAGGATCTCATCGCCCGGTCCACTGGTGGCCTGGGCGAGCTGGAAGAGGATCGACACCGAGCCGGCCGCGATGTGCACCGCGTCGTCACCGACGCCGAAGCGCTGGGCGAGACGAGACCGCAGGCGCGGCGACGAGGCATCGGGGTAGCGGTTGACGGCGATGGCCGCCTGCACGGCCGCCACGACGCTCGGCAGCGGGGCGAAGGGGTTCTCGTTGCTGGACAGCTTGAATGCCTCGGCGCCGGCCTGCTTTCCCTGCTTGTAGGCGGGGAGGGCGGCGATCTCGGGGCGGATGCGCACGGGCAGATCGGTCACGCGTCGAGTCTACGAGGGGCGCTGCGACCTGGAGTGAAGCCTTTCGAGCGCGGCATCCGCGTGGAAGACTGTGAGCACCATGCGCTTCATCGTCCGCGTCGTCGTCAACGCCTTCGCCATCTGGGTCGTGACCCTCATCCCCGCCCTCCGGGTCGGGGTGACGCCGTTCGCGCCCGGTGAGACCCTGCAGCTCGTACTGACGCTGCTCGCCGTCGCCGCGATCTTCGCGCTGGTCAACACGATCATCGGCACCGTGATCAAGATCGTCGCGATCCCGCTGTACATCCTGACGCTCGGGCTCATCTCGTTCGTCATCAACGGGCTGCTGCTGTGGATCACGGCGTGGGTCACCAGTTCGTGGGGCTGGGGCCTGACCGTCGAGAGCTTCTGGCTCGGCGTCGTCGCCGCGATCCTCATCTCGCTCATCAACTGGGTGTTCGGCATTCTGCTGCGCCCGCAGGAGAAGAAGCGCCGCAGCTGACGGTCGCGCCTCCTCGTCAGAGCCCTCCTCCTCCCGAGCGCCGTCGTCGATCCGCCGAGCGGGCCTGCTCTCGGTGGGCGCCGTAGACCGTCGAGGTGACGACGGCCGCGCCCGCCAGAGGTGCGAGCCGCTCGCGGAGCACCGCGATGCGCGGATCGGCCGAAGCGTCGACCATCGCCGCCGTCTCGCGGTAGGCGTCGAGCTGGTGCACCGCGAACGTCGCATCGCTCCACCGCGGCATGGGATCGGCCTCGCGTTCGACGACGACACTGTCGCCAGAGCCCGAGACACCCGGAAAGCCGCCGACCGCGAGCGCCGCGACCGGATCGTCCGTGTGCCGGACGGCGACCGAGAGCACACCGTCGGCCTGTTCGGCCTGGACGGGGCTGCCGAAGCTGACCTCGGTCACGACGTCGAAGTCGCCGTCCCGCGCCAGGTAGGCCGCGATCATGCCACCCTGCGAGTGACTGAACACGTGCACGCGATCTCCCGCGACCGCCCCCGCCGCCGTCAGCGCGCGCTCCACCGCGAGGTACGACGACGACTGGGCACCGAAGTACAGCTGGAGGTTGGAGGTCATGTCCCACGGCTCGTCCGCCGCGAACGCGGCGCGGGTTCCCGCGATGTAGGCCACGAACTCGCGCTCGCCGGACGCGTAGCGGTACTCCTCCACGCGCACGCGCGCATCGTCGAGGCCGTCCTGTCCCGGCATCCGATCGATGACGTCGACCAGTCCGCGCGGCGCGGCGTCGGCACCGGTCGCGCGATGCGTGCTGATCTCCTCGACGGATGCCGTCTCTGCCCCGGGCCGCAACGGGGGCGCCGCGGCGGGCACCGTGCCCCGACCGGCGCGGCGGACGGCGGCGGTCAGCTGCGTCAGGGCGGGTCCGAGCGGGCCGTACACCCCGAGCATGAGGGCGCTGTCTCGCATCTGGTCTTCGATGTCGCGGTGACGGCCCTCGATCCACTCGGCCGCGAGCCGCTTCGCCGCCGCCGCGACATCCCCCTCGGCCTGCATCCGTGCCGCCGCGAGCTGCATGACGTCGACGTCGCGTGTGCCGTGGAGCGCGTGGAGCGCCTCCTTCTCGGCGAGGTCGTACGTCTGGGCGAGCGTGTCGAGCGTGCGCGAGAGGTCGGTGGCGATCGCGTGCGCCTCCCGCGCCCGCCCGGCGGGATCGGGAACCCAGAGCCCAGCAGCCAGCGACGCGGTCCCGGCGCCGGCGAGCGCTTCTGCGACCTCATCGAGACGAGCCGAGATCGGCCCGAGGGCGCCGGACAGCTCTCGCAGCGCATCGGTGTCGACCGCGACGAGCCCGCCGGAGCGGATGTCGACGTCGTCGCTCATCCTGCCGCCTCGATGAGCGCCCGCTCGGCCGCCTGAGCCAGGTCAAGGTCCCAGGTGTCGATGTCATCGATCGCGACCGCGCTCAGGTGCGCGCAGGCGTCGAGACGCTCCCGGATGGGTTCTGCCGCCGTGGTCGCCCACTGCGCGTCGGCCCGCAGCCCGAGCATCCGCAGATTCGACTCCACGAGAGTCTCACGCGCCTGACGCAGGAGGGCCCGGGCATCGGCGATATCCGCGAGTCGGTCCACAGGACGATCGTCGGCCCGGGCTGCGCAGCGCCGTGCGACGGTCTCGACATCCGTGGACAGGCGCGGCGCGCCGCCCGCGTGGGGAGGAGGTCTTTCGTGCGGCCGTCGACCTGCACCACAATGGGGAGGTGACTGCCCACGCCGCACCGTTTCGCGTCGTGTTCGTCTGCACCGGCAATATCTGCCGCTCCCCCATGGCCGAGATCGTCTTCCGCGACATCGCCGACCGCGCCGGCCTCGGCGCTCGCGTCGTGTCGACCAGCTCAGGGACGGGCGACTGGCACGTGGGCGAACGCGCCGACAGCCGCACCCTCGAGGCGCTCGCGCGGCGCGGCTACGACGGCGCACGCCACCGCGCCCGTCAGTTCACGCTGGACGACTTCGAGCGCAACGACCTCGTGGTCGCCCTCGACCGCTCGCACGAGCGCATCCTCGCGAGCTGGGCGCGCACGACGACGGATGCCGACAAGCTCGCGCTCCTGCTCTCTTTCGACCCCGAGGCGCACGGCAACCTGGACGTCCCCGACCCGTACTACGCCGGCCCGGAGATGTTCGACGACGTGCTCGGTATGATCGAGAGCGCGAGTCGGGCGCTCTTCCGGCAGCTCGAACCGGCCATCCGTCCGTTGTGAGCCTGTCGTTGTGCGCACCGGCCGCGCGTCGACAGACACCGTGATCGGAGCCCGCGTCGTGACCACCGCGAACACCCTCGCCCACCAGCCCCTCAGCCCGCTTGACGGCCGTTACCGCGGCGCCGTCGCCGACCTGTCGGCGTACCTGTCGGAGGCCGGCCTCAACCGTGCGCGCGTCGAGGTCGAGGTGGAGTGGATCATCACGCTCACCGATCGCGGCCTGTTCGGCTCGACGGCGCTCACGGCCGACCAGAAGGACGCCCTCCGCGAGCTCTACCGCGCGTTCGGCGCGGCGGAGATCGAGTGGCTCGCCTCCACCGAG
>NZ_JAUF01000033.1:0-31097 GCF_000585455.1 Microbacterium sp. MRS-1 | reverse complement strand
TCCTCTCCCGACGGTGAGGATGAACCAGCGGGACGATCCCGCCACTACCCATCTTGACGAGTGACCGCCGCCAGCTCGGGACTGGCGGCGATCACGGCCGTACCGAGCGCACGGATCGCGCCCTGCTGCTTGAACAACGCGGCCGTATCCAGCGCCCGCCACCTGCCCGCCGCCCACACCCGAGCGCCGACCTGCATATGAATGTGTCGATGCGGGTCACCCGCGCGCGAGGTGCGATGGGTGATCCCGACGACCTGCATGTGCTCGACCGGCACGATCTCCTGCTTCCCGCGCGGGCCGACCCGCGTCACGGAATGCTGACCGAGCCACCGCTGAATCTCCGACAGTGCGTCCTGCTGCGCCGCATCGAGCGCTTCGGACACCTCGGGATGGAGAGCCGCCGCGACCGAAAGCGATTTCGGCGCGTTGATCACCATCTCCGCGAACCGGGGCGACCCTCGCCGAACGTCGCCCGCCTTCCTGGGCGTGCCCATCTTCTCGCCCGTGTCCGGGTTGATCCAGTCCACCCAGCCCGCATACTCAGCAGAATCGAGCACCCGACGGTTCATCGCTTCGCCGCTCGCGTCGAGGGTGGTGTAGCTGATCCCGGTGGCGTCGCCGAGGTAGTAGTCGTCGGCACGGGAGCGGTCGGACTCGACATAGCGCAGCGCATCGGCTCCGGTGCCCCGGAACGGGATGACGCCGCCATGCATGTCGCCTACCTTCGAATGTTTCTAGAATAGAAACTGGTGTATTTACTACAGTAACATACGTCCATTCAGAAGAGAAGCGTTCATCGAGCTCGTCTTGCGTTAGTATCTGCGTATGGATGCAGATAAGCGGATGTGTGGGCTGGACCCGGAATCGGAGTACGTCGAGCTCGCGGTCGAAGTGTTCAGCATGCTCGCGGACGCGACCCGGGTGCGGATCATTCTCGCGCTGCGCCGTCACGAGGAGTTGCCGGTGAACACGCTCGCGGAACTCGTTGGAAAGTCTCCGGCTGGGGTGTCTCAGCATCTGGCGAAGCTGCGGATGGCGCGCATTGTTGCGACGCGGCAGGACGGGCAGCGGGTGTTCTACCGGCTCGAGAACGAGCACGCCTCGCAACTCGTGTTGGACGCGATCTTCCAGGCCGAGCACACGCTCTCTGATTCACCCCGGCACCACCACGGCGAGAAGGACCCCGCATGACCGCCCACGATCATGCTCAACCGCACGACGACAGTCACGCCGGAGCGCAGCACGACCACGATCACCCCGCCCCGCATGAGCACGGCGGTCACGGTCACTCGCATGATCACGGTGAGCACGGGCATTCTCACCCGACCGGATTCAAAGGGTTCCTCTACGGCATTTTCGTGCCCCACTCGCACGATGCCTCCGACTCGATCGATGACGCACTGGAGGCGAATGCCTCGGGCGTCCGGGCACTGAAGATCAGTCTCGTGCTGATGCTCGTCACCGCGATCTTGCAGGGTGTCATCTTCGCGTTCTCCGGCTCGGTCGCTCTCCTGGCGGACACGATCCACAACTTCTCCGACGCGTTGACGGCGGTGCCGCTATGGATCGCGTTCGTGCTGTCCCGGCGGGCGACGACTCGGAAGTACACGTACGGGTTCAACCGTGCCGAGGACCTTGCGGGCCTGTTCATCGTGGCGATGATCGTGTTGTCGGCGGTCGTGGCGGCGTGGGAGGCGATCGACCGGATGATTCATCCGCGGCCGATCGAGAACATCGGCTGGGTCATCGCGGCCGGTATCGTCGGGTTCCTCGGCAACGAGGCCGTCGCGATCTACCGCATCCGTGTCGGGCAGAAGATCGGCTCGGCCGCGCTCGTGGCCGACGGCGTGCACGCCCGCACCGACGGATTCACGTCCCTCGCCGTCGTGGTCGGCGGCATAGGCGTGCTGCTCGGGTTTCCGCTCGCGGACCCGATCATCGGTCTGCTCATCTCGCTGATGATCGCCGTGCTGCTCATCGGTACGGTCCGCTCCGTCGGGCGGCGTCTCATGGACGGCATCGAGCCCGAACTCCTCGACCGTGTCGAGCATGCGCTCGGGCATGTGCCCGAAGTGCAGGGCATCGAACAGGTGCGGCTGCGGTGGATCGGTCACCGTCTCTACGGCGAGGCCACCCTCCGCATCCCCGACGTGTCGCTGGCGGAGGCGAACCGGATCGCAGCCGACGCGGAGGCGGCGGTGAAGCGGCATCTGCCGAACATGGATGAGATGTCGATCCGTACCCTCGCCGCGATGAGGCGACCCCAGTGATCCGACGACTCCCCGAATGATGCGCTGTCTGGTCGCCACAGGCAATGTCGAGTTGACCGGGAAGCGGCAGCATCGGAGGATGAAACCATGGTTTCTTCAAGTGGGTGTGAGTGGGTGCTGCTCTCGTATCGCATACCGAGGGAGCCATCGACGCCGAGAATCGCGGTCTGGAGACGATTGAAGCGTCTGGGCGTGGCGCAGCTCGGCGACGGGCTTGTCGCGCTACCTCGGGACGCGCGGACGCAGGAACAGCTCGAATGGGTGGCTGAGCAGGTGCACGAGGCTGAGGGATCGGCGACGTTGTGGGTGGCGGCAGCGACGAGTGCCCGGCAGGAGCGTGACCTGATCGGTGAGCTTGTCCAAGCGCGCACGGCCGAGTATGCGGCGTTGATCGCTCGGGCGGTCGAGCTGGAAACGGCGAACGACGTGCCTGTGCGTGAGGTCCGGTCGTTGCGGCGCGAGCTGCGTGAGGTGGAGCGACGGGACTTCTTCCCTCCCGTGGAGCGCGAGCAGGCTCGTCGTGCCGCTCAGCGTCTCGCGGTGCGGGCGGGCCTGGTGCAGGAGCGCGTGCGATGAGGTGGGCGACTCGTCAGAGTGTGCACATCGACCGTGCGTCCTCGGCCTGGCTGATTCGACGCTTCGTCGATCCAGAAGCCGAGTTCGTATTCGTCAGCGATCCGGAGGACGTGCCGGGCGATGCGACCCCGTTCGATATGCGCGGCGTTGAGCTGGGGCATCACGGGCACGACTGCACGTTCGAGACGATTCTGCGCCGGTATGAGCTGACCGATCCGGTGCTGTGGCGGATCGGTGAGATCGTTCACGAGGCCGACCTGGAAGACGATACGTTCGATGCCCCCGAAGCGGCAGGGCTGGACGTGGTGCTTCGGGGGCTGTCGATGACGACGACGGATGCCGAGACGGTGGCTGCGGCGTCGATGCTGTTCGACGGTCTCTACGAGTACTATCGTCGATCATTGCTGGGGCGAATCACTCCCGCTTGAGTGCACGCTGGCGCAGCATGCGATCGACGGCGACTGATCCGGCCACGGCTACGAGCATGGGGATTAGGACCGCGGGGCCTTGTCCCGTGAATTCGACGACCAGCACGAGTCCGGTGAACGGGGCGCGCATCGTGACGGCGAGGACGGCCGCCGCGCCGACGATCGCGAACGCGACGGTGTTGGACCCGGGCCAGAACAGCGACCAGGTGCCGCCGAGCAGCGCACCGAGCGAGGAGCCGAGCGCGATCGAGGGCTGAAGCGTGCCGCCGACCGCGCCCGCGCCCATCGTGCCGACCGTGGTGGCCGTCTTCAGCACGGCGAAGACGAGCAGGAGCGCCAGGGGCATCAGCGCCGCCGAGGCGGTGCCTGGGATGTCGGTGTTCATGACGGCGAGGCCGACGGCGCGTCCGTTGCCGAGGACCTCGGGGAACCAGATCGAGACGATGCCGACGAGGCAGAAGATCACCGGCATGACGATGAGGATCTTCGCGCCCTTCGGGGCGATCTTCTTCGCGCGGTCGGCGAGCCCGAGGAACCCCACGCTCGCGAACCCGAGGAGGGGGCCCGCGATCAGCGACCAGACGAGCAACGACGTCGACATGACGGCGTGGGGCGCCGGGTAGAGCGGCTCCTGCGACACGGCGATGCGGGCGACGAATGTTGCGATCGCGCTCGTCATGAGGGCGGGCACCGCCGTGGCGATCGTGATCTCGCCCAGCAGGATCTCGACCGCGAACAGCGCGCCGCCCAGGGGCACGTTGTAGACCGCCGCCAGGGCGGACCCGGCACCGCAGGCGATGAGGATGCGCGTCTGCCTCGCCGAGAGGCTCGCCCATCGGGCGATCAGCTGTGACAGCCAGGCCCCTGCCTCGCGCGGCGCGGCCTCCTTGCCGATCGACGCGCCGAACCCGACCGCGATCACCTGGATGGCCGAGTTCAGCGGGGTGACGAGGGCCGGCATCCGTGCACCGTCCGCGGCCTTCTCGACGCTGACGACGGGCTTGCCCCATCGACGGAGCGCCCACCAGGCGAACGCGGCCACGACGCCGACGGCGGTGATGCTGATGACCCGCCCCCATGCCGAGGGGTTGTCGGCGGCTTCGAGTTCGCTTCCCCAGGAGAACCCGAAGGCGAAGGTCTGGATCAGGTGCAGAAGCGTCGCGACGAGGACACCGGCGAGCCCGGAGGCGATACCGACGATGAGGGTGGCGATCGCGAGCCGGGCCGAGCTGCGCAGGGTGGTGTCGCTGCGGCGGAGAAGACCGGGAATGGTCATGAGCGGATATTCCTCAGGAAGGGTTCGGGCCAGCGGGATTGCTCGCGCTGTGCAGCGTTCAGTCGAGATGGAGAGCGTCGGCGGTTCGCGCGGTGCTTTCGGCGACGGTCGCCGCATCCCAGGTCGTCGTGGTCATGCCGGGGATCGCGTCGGCGAGGACGCTCCGCCAGGCATCCCACTGCTCGGGGAAACCACGCTGGAGCAAGTCGAGCATGATCGGCACGGCCGTGGATGCCCCGGGCGATGCGCCCAGGAGACCGGACACGGTGGTGTCCGCGCTGATGACGAGCTCGGTGCCCTGCTGGAGCACGCCGATCCTGCGGCGGTCGGGCTTGACGAGCTGGGCACGCTGCCCGGCTTCGAGCAGTTCCCAATCTGCTAGGTCGGCTTTCGGGAAGAAGCGGCGCAGCTGGGCGAACTTCTTCTCCGGGCTTGCGGCGAGCTGTCCGATGAGGTAGCGCACCAGGGAGAGGTTCTGCAGGCCCGCCGCGGCGATGACGTGCAGGTTGTGCCAGCGCAGCGTGGTGAAGAAATCGGAGAGTTTGCCGTGCTTGAGCAGCTTGGTGCTGAACGTCGCGTACGGGCCGAACAGCAGGTATTCCTTGCCGTCGACGTAACGCTTGTCCAGGTGCGGCACCGACATCGGCGGAGCCCCGATCTCGGCCTGCCCGTACATCTTCCCGTCGTGCTGGGAGGTCACCTGCGGGTTGTCCGTGCGGTAGAACGCGGCGCCGACGGGCAGGACGGCGTAGCCGCGCACCTCGGGCAGCTTCGCGTGCTGGAGTAGGCGCAGCGCGAACCCGCCCGCACCCACGAACACCCGCTTCGTCCGAAGCGTGAACCCGGCACCGGCATGGTCGTGACCCGTGATCACCCATCCGTCGCTCGCGCGGGAGAGCGTACCGACTTCGCGCCCGGTGAGCGCCTCACCGCCGTGCTCGGTGATGATGTTCGTGAGCTGGCGGGTGAGTTCCCCGAAGTCCACGTCGGTGCCGCGCACGTGCCGGGTCGCCGCGATCCGCTCGCCCGTTGCCCGGCCCTGGACCGCGAGCGGTGCCCACTGGGCGATCTGCGCGGGATCTTCGCTGTACTGCATCTCCGCGAACAGCGGATCGCGGGAAAGTGTCTGGTGACGACGGCGCAGGTAGTCGACATCGCGGTCGCCGAAGACGACGTCCATGTGGGGGCTGGAATGGATGAACTTCGCCGGTTCAATCCTGCCCTCACGGGCCAGATGCGCCCACCACTGGCGCGTGAGATGGAACTGGGAGGCGATGCTCGCGGGCTTCGCACCGTTGTCCGGGTCGGGCATGTAGTTCAGCTCGCAGTACCCTGAGTGGCCCGTGACCCTGAGTGGCCCGTGCCTGCGTTGTTCCATGGGCCGCTGCTCTCGGTCGCGAGTGCGTCGGTCTTCTCGATCATCACGATCCGCCACTCGGGCTGCAGGACCGACAGCATCGACCCGAGCGTGGCCGACATGATCCCGCCCCCGATCAGCACCACATCCGCATCCGCGATGCGTGCTTTCGGCGTCGGCTTCCGTGTCTTCACGATCGGCTCCTTCTCTGTAATGTCCTGTCGTTGTGATTCCAGTTTTGCCATTCACATTCGTTCCGTCTAATGAATGATCGGGTTGTTATGATCCGTGTATGGATGAATGGGTGGGGCGGTTCGCGCCGCAGCTTCGCGCGCTCGTGGAGCTGGACGCGCAGGACGGGCACGTGACGCAGGCCGCGGCGGTGCTGCGGATTCCTCAGTCGTCGATGAGCAGGCGTCTGCATGCGCTCGAAGAGGAGCTCGGGGTACCGCTCCTGGTTCGGGATGGGCGGCAGGTGCGATTGACGCCTGCGGCGCGTGATCTCGCTGCGCGTGTGCGCACGCCGCTGCGGTTGTTGGAGACGGCATTGGAAGCGGTCACCGGCGCGGCTGACCCGGATCACGGCACGATCCGGTTCGGCTTCCCGCTCACGATGGGGACCGGGCGCGTGCCCGATCTGCTCACCGAGTTCCATCGCGTCCATCCCGGCATCCGACTGCTGCTGAAGCAGGCGCACGGGGCGGAGCTGTTTGAGGACTTGCACGCGGGCCGCCTGGACCTGGCGATCACGATCCCGCCGCCCGACGACCTGGATCACGTCATCCTCGCCGCCCAGCCGATCGTCGTCGCGCTCGCCGAGCAGCACTCCCTCGCGGGTCGGGCTCGGATCAAACTGAGCGAACTGCGGGAAGCGACGTTCATTGCGAACCCGGCCAGCTACCATCTGCGCGCCCTCACTGAGGCCTGGTGCCAGGGGGCGGGCTTCGCGCCGCGCGTCCTGCTGGAGATCACCGAGTTCGACACGATGCGCGAACTCATCGCCCGAAACCTCGGCGTCGCACTCCTGCCCAGAGCGCAACGCGACTATCCCGGCCTCACTCACATACCCCTGACGGGTTCGGAAAGATTCGCACGCGGAATTGCTCTGGCTTCCAGCCCTGCCCCGCTCACCGCGGCGGCGAACCGGCTGCACGAGTTCCTGATCGCCGGGTACGCCCGCCACTGATGCCCACACCACGTCACGCCGGGCACGGACCAGGCATGGGAGATGCTTCTTGATCGATCTCACGCCCGGGCGCGCTCCCGCAGCACCGCCCACGCCAGCAAGAGCGCGAACAGCGACAGCCCGATGAGGCTCACCAGCCCCGTCCCCAGACCAAGACCTCCGCGGGCGGGACCGAACGAGAGCCAATCGGACACGCTCGCACCGGTCGGACGAGTCATCGTGTAGCTGCACCAGAAACATGCCACGGCACTCGCGCCCAGCCGTCGCGCCACCAAGGGGATCGCAAACAGTGCGCCGTAGACGAAGATCGAGGCGAAATAGCCGAGCCCGACATCGGTGGCCAGCGCGTCGCCGAGGGCGGTACCCAGACCGAAGGTCACCATCACCACTGCCCAGTAGAACGCCTCCCGTCGTCGCGTCACAATGCTGTGGATCGACAGCGTGCCCTCCGCTGCATACCACCAGACGAAGAGACCGACCAGCACCGCGGCGAACACGATGGCGTTCACGAAGAACGGGATGCCGAGGATGAAGCGCGGGCCGTCCGCAAGCGCCGTGCCCACGACCGCGACCATCAGCACTGCCAGCCAATACCGCACCGGGCGGTATCTGTCTGAGCGGAACTGCCACCACAGTGATAGGACCAGGGCGATGGCACCAATGGCGATCCCGATCCCGAGGTCGTGCTCGCTGAGGTAGTCGGCAGTCGTCTCTCCGATGCAGGTCGTGAGCAGCTTCAACGCCCAGAACGCTGTGTCCGTTTGTGGCACTTTCACGCGCCCAGATACGGCATCTCTTCTGCTCATGTCACCACAGTACGCGAGATAGTTGAAACCGTGGTTACATTGGAGAATGTGTTCACTTTGGAAGGAGCGGCCATGATCGACGCGGTTGCGCACCCTCGGATCGGCCTGCTCACTCGTGGCGATCGCGCATCTGGGCAGGTCACGGCGCGAGCGCAGGAGCGACTGGCACCGCTCGTCGATGCCTTCGCGCGTCTTCGGGTCGCAGTAGAACACGTCATCTACGACGACGAGCATGTCGCCGAGGTTCGCGCGCAGGTGCTCGCTCTGGATGCAGTCCTCATTTGGGTTAACCCCATCCAAGACGGACGAGATCGTTCTCGACTCGACGCGCTACTGCGAGAAGTCGCCGAAGAAGGCGTATGGGTCTCCGCTCATCCCGACGTGATCACCCGCATGGGCACCAAAGATGTGCTCTATGCCACGCGCAACGTCGGCTGGGGTGAAGACATCGAACGCTACGACAATGCGAACGATCTCGCCGAACGGTTCCCGGCGCGCCTGGTCGAGCGTGGCGCTCTCGTGCTCAAGCAAGCCCGCGGCACCGGTGGAGAGGGTGTCTGGAAGGTCCAGCTTGAACGCTCTGAGGAACCCGCGCGCGCATCGGCCGCGCGCGTGCGTGTGCAGCACGCCTCCGCCCGGGCGAATGATGCCCAGTATGTGAGCCTGACCGATTTCTTGGACGGCTGCGCGTGCTACGTCGCCGGTGACGGATTCCTGGTGGATCAACCATTCCAGGAACGCCTCGGCGACGGCATGATTCGCGCCTACTTCGTCCAGGACCATCTCGTCGGCTTCCAGCACCAGTGGCCGACTGCGCTCCTGGCAACCGAGCGTGTCGAGACCCCGGCGCGGCGCGGTATGGAGGGCCCCGATACGCCCGCGTATCGGCACCTGCGCAAGCAACTCGACTCATGGATACCGTCGATGCAAGACGTGCTCAGGCTGGACCGCGATGCGCTCCCCGTGATCTGGGACGCCGACTTCCTTTACGGCCCGCAAACCCCGTACGGCACCGACACATACATCCTGTGCGAGATCAACGTGAGCTGCGTCTGGCCCTTCCCCGAACGCGCCGCCGATCTCATCGCCCGGACTGTGCTCACCCACACCTGAGCGTGTGGTCCAGAACGAATACGCCCCTCGTGCAGACGCGAGTCCCATCCTTGTGAAGCACTCCTGGGCGCATCTTCATTGTGGGTCTTTCATGTGCTACCTCATGTGCTACCGACTGTGCTGGGTCATGAATCGCGATGTAGTTATCCACAGGCTGACCACGCACAAGTGGCGGAATCATGCGGCAGAACGTGGGATCGTGATTTCATGTGCGAGGGGGAACAGAATAGTTCAAGTCCCCCCTCGCGCACAGAAGGAGAAAGGTCCCGTCAGGGGCCTTTTTCTTTTGTCTCCAGAGACGTGTCCTCCGCTCTCGGATCGTGGCATCGGGAGCGCTAGCGTGGAGGCATGCCCTCCTCCGAACTCCCCGAGGTCGCCCGCGTCGCGCGTGACCTGATCCGTTTCGACACCACCAACTTCGGCGAGGGGCGCGCGCACGGGGAGCGAGAGGCCGCCGAGTACGTGGGCGCCTACCTGGAGGCGCTCGGCCTGCGTCCCGAGTACTACGAGCCCATCCCGCGCCGCACCAACCTCAGCGTGCGGGTGCCGGGACGCAATCGCGACAAGCCCGCCCTCGTCCTGCACGGCCACCTCGACGTGGTCCCCGCCGTCGCTGACGACTGGAGCGTCGACCCGTTCGGCGGCGTGATCAGGGACGGGATGCTGTGGGGGCGCGGTGCCGTCGACATGAAGGACATGGACGCGATGATCCTCACCTCTGTCGCCGAGCTCCTGAGAGCGGGGGAGCAGCCGGAGCGCGATCTGATCCTCACGTTCTTCGCCGACGAGGAGAACGGCGGGGTGGAGGGCTCGCAGCTGGTCGTGCGGGATCGGCCGCACTGGTTCGACGGCGCCACGGAGGCCATCAGCGAGGTCGGCGGCTACTCGATCCCGGTGGGCGAGCAGCGCGCCTATCTGCTGCAGGTGGGGGAGAAGGCCCTCGTGTGGCTTCGGCTGCGTGCTCGCGGCACCGCCGGCCACGGCAGCCGCTTCCACCCGGACAACGCCGTGACGCGGCTGGCCGAGGCCGTCGCCGCCCTCGGCCGGTCGATCTGGCCGCTCGAGCTCACCGCCACCACGCGCCAGACCGTCGACGGTCTCGCGGCCCTGTGCGGCGTCGACCCCGCCGATCCGGATGCCGTGGCAGACGCGACCGGCGCGGCATCCGGTTTCCTGCGTTCCACCTTCCGCACGACGACCAACCCCACGGGTCTCGTCGCGGGGTACAAGCACAACGTCATCCCGGATGCCGCGGTCGCGACGATCGACGTGCGCACGCTCCCGGGGCAGGAGGAGCGGGTGCTCGCGGAGATCCAGCGCATCGTGGGCGACGACATCGAGGTCGAGATCTCGCATCGCGACATCGGGCTCGAGGTGCCCTTTCATGGAGAGCTCGTGGAGGCGATGGTCGGGGCGCTCGAGCGGCACGATCCGGGGGTTCCGGTGCTGCCCTACCTGATGGGCGGCGGCACCGACAACAAGGCCCTCGCCGAGCTCGGCATCGCCGGATACGGGTTCGCGCCGCTGCGGCTTCCCACGGATCTCGATTTCACCGGTATGTTCCACGGTGTGGACGAACGCGTCCCCATCGACGCGTTGGTCTTCGGGCAGCGCGTGCTCACCGATCTGATCCGCACGTACTGAAAGGGCCCCCATGCACCTGTTCGAGGCGATCATCCTGGGCCTGGTCCAGGGACTCACCGAGTTCCTCCCCGTCTCCTCCAGTGCCCACCTGCGCATCATGGGCGAGTTCCTCCCGTCCGCCGAAGACCCCGGCGCGACCTTCACCGCCATCACCCAGATCGGCACCGAGCTCGCGGTGCTCGTCTACTTCTGGGGCAAGATCGTGCGGATCATCTCCCAGTGGGCGAAGTCGCTGACCGGCCGCGTGCCGCGCAACGACCCCGACGCCCGCATGGGGTGGATCGTCATCATCGGCACGATCCCGATCGGCATCGCCGGATACCTGTTCCAGGAGTCCATCCGCAACACGTTCCGCAACCTCTGGCTGGTCGCGATCGTGCTCATCGTCTTCGGTCTCCTGCTCGGCGCCGCCGACGCGTTGGGGCGCCGCACCCGCACCGAGAAGGACCTGACCTACGGGCACGGCCTCGCTCTGGGCCTGGCCCAGATGCTCGCCCTCGTCCCGGGTGTCTCGCGCTCCGGTGCGACGACGACGATGGGCCTGGCCCTGGGCTACACCCGTCCGGCCGCGGCGGAGGTCGCGTTCCTGCTTGCGGTGCCGGCCGTGTTCGGCAGCGGCCTCTACGAGCTGGTGCAGGCCATCAAAGACCCGGGCGACCAGGTGTACAACATGTTCGAGACGGGCGTCGCCACGGTCGTCGCGTTCGGCGTGGGCCTCGCGGTGATCGCGTTCCTGATGCGCTACCTCAAGCGCGGCAGCTTCCTGCCGTTCGTGCTGTACCGGCTTGCGCTCGGCATCCTGTTGATCATCCTGCTCAGCTTCGGCGTGCTGCAGGCGTACTGATCAGGAGCGGCGAGGGTCGGGCGGACCAGGTTTGCCGGGACCCTCGCCGCCCCGGCGCAGGTACCGCTCGAACTCCTGCGCGATGGCGTCGCCGGACGCCTCCGGCGAGTCCCACGTGTCGCGCGTCTGCTCCAGCTGGTGGATGTACTCGGTCATCTCCTCGTCGTCGGCCGCGGCCGCGTCGATCGATGCCTCCCAGGCCAGTGCCTGAGCGGGGAGCTCCCCGCGCGCCACGACCGCGCCCGTCAGATCGGTGACGCGGTCCAGCAGCGCGAGCGTGGCCTTCGGTGACGGGGTATGGCCGGCGACGTAATGCGGAACGTTCGCCCACAGCGCCGCCGTCGGGATGCCGGCCGCCTCGGCAGCCGCAGTGAGCACGCTGAGGATGCCCGCCGGGCCCTCGTAGGTGGGCTTCTCGAGGCCGAGCGCGGCGCGGAGGGTGTCGTTCTCGCTGCCGGCGAACACCGAGATCGGTCGCGTATGCGGAACGTCGGACATCATCGAGCCCAGCGCGACGATGCCGGTGATGCCCTCCGTGAGCGCGGCGTCCACGAGCTCGGCGGCGAACGACTGCCAGGCGCGCGCGGGCTCGACCCCGGACAGCACCCACAGGCGTGTGCCGTCGGCGGGATGGAGCGGTCGCCACAGTGTGGCGTCCGGCCAGGTGAGCGTGCGCGAGCCGTCGGCGTCGAGAGTGATCTGCGGGCGGGTGTACTGGTAGTCGAAGTACAGCTCCGGGTCGACGGCGAAGACCTCCCGGTACGCGCCGGACTCGCGGATGTGCGCCGCGGCGGCGGAGGCGGCCTCACCCGCATCATTCCAGCCGTCGAAGGCCACGATCAGCACGCGGTTACCCAGTTCGTCCACTCCGCCCCTCTCGCACGGTCATCGATTCCTCCACGATACGCGCCGACGCCGTCGCGAGGGCGGCCGTCACGCGCGCGACAGCGGCGCCGAGGGGCGTCGGTAGCATGGACCGATGAGCTCCGCCCTTCTCTCCGCCGTTCTCTGGGACATGGACGGCACCCTCGTGGACACCGAGCCCTACTGGATGGAGGCCGAGACGGCCCTCGTCGAGAGCTTTGGCGGCACCTGGACGCACGAACAGGCATTGACTCTGGTGGGTCAGGGACTCGAGACCTCCGGGGCGATTCTCCAGGAGGCCGGCGTGCGGATGTCCGTCGCCGACATCATCGCCCACCTCACCGCAGAGGTGACGCGCCTGCTTTCGGAGCGGGGGAACCCTCTGCGTCCCGGGGCGCACGAGCTGCTGACCGCGCTGCGCGGCGCCGGCATCCGCTGTGCGCTGGTGACGATGTCGATGCGGCGGATGGCATCACAGGTCGTCGCGCCCTTTCCCGAGCTGTTCGAGATCATCGTCGCGGGCGACGACGTCACGCGTCCCAAGCCGTTCCCGGACGCATATCTGCAGGCGTGCCGTGCCCTCAGCATCGACCCCGCCGACGCCGTCGCGATCGAGGACTCGCCGACGGGCGTGCGCGCCGCCGTCGCCGCGGGCGTCACGACGATCGGGGTGCCGCTGATGGTCTCGCTCGTCGGGACGGGCGCCCACACCGTGTGGCCGACACTCGCAGGCCGTACGCCCGAGGACATCGCCGCGGTCCACGCGGCGCACCGGACCCACCGCACAGGAGAGCACGCGTGACCACCCCGACATCCCTCGTCGACCTGCGCCCGAGCGGCCCGTTCCGCCTGGGCGACCGCGTGCAGCTGACCGGACCCAAGTGCCGCCTGCACACCGTCACCCTGCGGGAGGGCGGCGAGTTGCACACCCACCACGGCGTGCTCAAACACGAACAGCTGCTCGGTCAGCCCGACGGGTCGGTGGTGACCAACTCCGGTGGTCACGAGTACCTGGCACTGCGGCCGCTGCTTCGCGACTTCGTGATGTCGATGCCGCGCGGTGCTGCCATCGTGTACCCGAAGGATGCCGCGCAGATTCTGGCGTCCGCCGACATCTTCCCCGGCGCGACGGTGGTCGAGGCGGGTGTGGGCTCGGGCGCGCTGTCGATGTGGCTGCTGCGCACGATCGGTCCGGCGGGGCGCCTGATCTCCTTCGAGCGCCGTGACGAGTTCGCGGAGGTGGCTCGTGCCAACGTGGAGACCTTCTTCGGGCACACGCCCGGCAGCTGGGAAGTTGTCGTGGGTGATCTCGTGGAAGAGCTTCCCGGTGCGGTGGGCCCGGCATCCGTGGATCGCGTCGTTCTGGACATGCTGGCCCCGTGGGAGTGCATCGACGCGGTTGCCGACGCTCTCACGCCCGGGGGTGTGGTGCTCTGCTACATCGCCACCGCGACCCAACTCAGTCGTGTCGCGGAGTACATCCGCGCCACCGGTCTGTTCACCGAGCCCGAAGCGACCGAGACGATGGTGCGTGGATGGCACGTCGAGGGACTCGCGGTGCGACCGGATCATCGGATGGTCGCACACACGGGGTTTCTCATCACGGCGCGTCGCCTGGCACCGGGCGCGATGCCCCCGGACGTGCGCAAGCGCGCACTGAAGAAGCCCAGTTATGCCGATGAGGACGTCGAACTCTGGACGCCCGGGGCCGTCGGCGACCGTCAGATCACCGACAAGAACCTCCGCAAGCGCGTGCGCGAGGCACAGCGCGCAGCGGACGGCGCTCGGCAGGCGACGGCCGACGCCGTCACGGCCGGGCGCGGTGCACCGGACGACGTAGACTGATCCGGTGCGCCGGATCCCTGCTGCCCTCGCCGTCATCGGCCTGTCTGCTCTGACCCTCGTCGGATGCGCTTCGACGCCCGGATCGGCGGCCTCGTGCGACCGCCCCACCGACAGCTCGGGTGTGCTCAACACGGTGAGCGTCTCCGGGGCTGAGGGCGCCCCCAACGTGACCTTGAGCGCTCCGGTCTACGTCGATCACACGGTCGCCGTGGACGAGACCGTCGGCTCCGGCCTGCGGGTCACCTCCGACATGCAGGATGTGCAGTTCACCATCACGATCATGAGCGGGTCGACCGGTCAGAAGATCCTGACGTCGGGCACGCAGGTGACGCCGCTGTCGAAGTGGCGTGAGCAGTACGCCGGCTTCGCCGAGCTGATGACCTGCGCGACCGAGGGCTCCCGCATCCTCGGCGCCGTTCCGGCCAGCGCGCTGTCGGCCGAGGCCGCGCAGGGGTGGGGCCTCACCGGCGCAGACTCGATCGTCGTGGCGATCGACCTGCAGAAGGTCTACCTCGCCGCGGCGGACGGCACGCCCCAGTACAACGATCGACGGGGGATGCCCTCCGTCGTGCTGGCTCCCAACGGCACGCCGGGCATCATCATCCCGGACACCGCGCCGCCGTCCGACCTCGCCGTGGAGGTGCTGAAGAAGGGCGACGGCCCCGCCGTCGGAGACGGCGATCAGATCCGGATCAACTACACGGGCCTCACGTGGGCCGATCGTAAAGTGTTCGACTCGACGTGGGATAAGGGGGCATCGACGGCGGTCACGCTGGATGCCGTCGTGCCGGGCTTCGCGCAGGCTCTGAAGGGGCAGACGGTCGGGTCGCAGATCCTCGTGGTGATCCCGCCGTCCCTCGGCTATGGGGACAAGACCACCTCATCGATCCCCGCGGGCTCGACGCTCGTGTTCGTCATCGACGTGCTGGGCGTGGACACTCCCGCCGCCCCCTGACCCCGCGCGGCACCGCCGCCGCTCCACAGGCGGCGCCTAAGATTGACGGGTGCCCACCGAGACCAGCCGCAGCGCGCCCGAGGAGCGCCTCGTCAACCTGGTGGTCGCACTCATGGCGACGGAGCAGGGGCTGACGAAGGACACGATCCTCTCGTCGGTGGCCGGCTACCGCGAGCAGGGTTCCGCGGGGGCTTCCAAAGACGCGCTGGAGAAGATGTTCGAGCGCGACAAGGAGAATCTCCGCTCGCTCGGCATCCCCGTGGAGACCATCGGCGACTACGCCGACCCCGACGATCTCCGTGAGGCGCGGTACCGCATCCCCACCGCAGAATACGAGCTTCCCGCCGACATCGAGTTCACGCCGGCCGAGCTCGCCGTGCTGAACCTCGCCGGCGGTGTGTGGAGCGAGAGCTCGATGTCGGCCGATGCGCGCAGCGGCCTGCGCAAGATCCGGGCGTTGGGCATCGACGTCGACGCGCCGATCATCGGCTACTCGCCGCGCGTGAACCTGCGCGAGCCCGCCTTCGCGCCGATGCAGCGCGCGATCGAACAGGGCCGCGTCGTCGAGTTCTCCTATCTGAAGGCGGGAGAGGAGAGTGCGCGCGTGCGTCGCGTGCAGCCCTACGCGTTGATCGAGTACGAGGCGCGGTGGCACGTCTACGGGTTCGATCTGATTCAGGGTGACGTGCGCACGTTCCTGCTGTCGCGGATCGTGTCGGATGTCGCGATCACGCGGACGACGTTCGATCTCGCCCTGCGCGAGGGCGCCGGCGAGCGTGCGCTGACCGGACTGGCGGAGCTCGCCGCCCGTCAGCAGGCGCTGCTGGAGATCGCCCCGGGCACCGAGGCCGCTCTGCGACTCACGCGCCGGGCGACGCCCGCCGACCAGGGAATCCGCGTGCCCTACGTCGACGTCCACATCTTCGCCGACGAGCTGGCCTCGTACGGCCCGGAGGTGCGCGTGGTCGAACCGGGAGAACTGCGCGACCAGGTGATCGCGCGTTTGGAGCGCACGCTACGTGTGCACGGCACCGGCGCGGGGGAGCGATCATGAGTGCGCGGCGTAAGCCTCTTCTCGCCACCGATCGCGCTGCCCTGATCCTCCAGCTGGTGCCCTACCTGATCGGGAAGGGCGAGGTTTCGCTCACCGAGGCGGCAGAGGAGTTCGACGTCACGGTCGAGCAGATGCGGACCATGGTGGAGAAGCTGACCGTCATCGGGCTACCCGGCGACGGCGGCTTCTGGCAGATGGCGAACGATCTGTTCGACATCGATTGGGATCTTCTCGATCAGCAGGATCTCATCGTCATCACCAACACCGTCGGGCTCGAGTGCACCCCGCGTCTGACGGCACCGGAGGCGGCGGCCCTGCTCGCCGGACTCCGCGTCGCGGCATCGCTGCCCGGCGTCGGCGACAGCGGCGTGATCCAGGGGCTGCTCGCCAAGCTCGCGCGTGGCGCTTCGGGCGTGCCGGCCGATGTCATCGTCGCGTCCGGCGAGGTCGACGACGTCCGTCTGACGGTCGATCGCGCGCTGCGCGACGGCGTCGCCGTGGCCTTCACCTACCAAGCTCCGGATGCCGCGCCCACCACCCGCACGGTCGACCCGGTCAAGGTCCACCTCGCCGGTGGTCAGTGGTACCTGCAGGGGTGGTGCCACCTGCGTCAGGCGATGCGCACCTTCCATCTCGATCGCGTCTCCGATGTGCATCTCACCGACATCGTGAGCACCCACGGCGACGACAGCGTTCCCGCGTTGTTCGAGGGTGCCTCCCGCGACGTCGAAGTCGTCGTCCGCTATCGGGCATCGGCTGCGCCCCTGCTGGCCGACTACGTCGTGATCGACGACCCGGCCGATGCCGGCGCCGCGGTGCGCTCGGCACGGGTGCGCGTGGGGGATGCCCGCAGCCTGAAGCGTGTCGCGGCGAAGCTCGGCGGAGATCTGGAGATCGTCGGACCGGATGCCGCGCGTCACGCAGCCGCGGCGTGGGCCGAGGCGGGGCTCGCCCAGTACGCCTGAGCCCGGCGGCGGGACCGACAGGTAGACTGGGCGATATCCCCAGACCCGAGGAGACCCTCATGCTCGGAGGCTTGACCGGCTGGCACCTGCTGGCCCTTGTCGTCATCATCCTGCTCCTGTTCGGAGCGGCGAAGCTCCCTGCGCTGGCCAAGAGCGTCGGTCAGTCCGCGCGCGTCTTCAAGGGCGAGATGAAGGCGATGAAGGAAGACGACGCCGCCGCGGCGCCGCCCGCACCGCCGGTGACCGGAAGCGCAGCCGGGACGGCCGCCTCGAGCGCCGAGCCCGGACCCGACGCCAAGCCCTGACGTCGGTGGCCACGGTCGAGTCCGCTCGTCTCGGCGAGGACGACGCGCCCCGTCGCGATCGCCGGATGTCGCTGGCGGAGCACCTCACGGAGCTGCGCCGACGCTTCATCATCGGCATCATCGCGCTCGTCGTCGGCATGATCATCGCGTGGATCTTCACTGATGCCATCATCTGGGCGATGACCGAGCCGATCCGGGTCGTCGCCGCGCAACGCGGCGACGGCGACGTTGTCACTCTGATGTACCAGAGCATCACGGGCCCGTTCGATATGCGGCTGCGCATCGCACTGGCCGTCGGCGTCATCTTCTCCGCACCGGTGTGGGTCTGGCAGATCTGGGCGTTTCTCGTTCCGGGTCTGACCCGGAAGGAGATCCGCTACACCATCGGGTTCGTGAGCGCCGCCGTGCCCCTTTTCGCCGCCGGCGTGTTCGTCGGGTGGCTGATCATGCCCCACATCGTGGAGCTCATGGCCTCCTTCACTCCGCAGGGCGCGTCGAACATCTACGACTCGAAGTACTACTACGACTTCGTCTTCAAGCTGCTGCTCGTCGTCGGCGTCTCCTTCGTGCTTCCCGTCTTCCTGGTCGCGTTGAACCTCGCCGGTGTGATGAGCGGTATGGCGATCCTGAGGGGCTGGCGGGTCGCCGTTCTCGTTGCGTCACTGTTCGCGGCGCTCGCCACGCCCGCCGCCGACATCGTCAGCATGCTGCTGCTGGCCGGCATCCTCACCGTGCTCTACTTCGCCGCGGCTGGGCTGTCGGTGCTCTTCGATCGCAGACGCGCCAAGCGCGAGAAGGCGCTCGGGCTCGACCTGTGACGGATCCCGCCAGCCGCTACGCGCAGGCCCAGGCCCGCCAGGCGCATCCGATCACGGCCTCCTTCGCCGACGGCCAGCGCTTCGACCTCGATCCCTTCCAGATCGCGGGATGCCACGCCCTCGAGGACGGACGCAGCGTGCTGGTGGCGGCGCCCACCGGCGCGGGAAAGACCATCGTGGGCGAGTTCGCCGTGCATCTGGCCATGCGCGAGCCCGGCGAGAAGGCCTTCTACACGACGCCGATGAAGGCGCTGTCGAACCAGAAGTTCCGCGAGCTGCAGCAGGTGTACGGCGAGGACGAGGTGGGCCTGCTCACGGGCGACACGAACATCAACGGCAACGCCCGCGTCGTCGTGATGACCACCGAGGTGCTGCGCAACATGCTCTACGCCGACTCCCCGGCGCTGCGCGGTCTGCGCTACGTGGTGATGGACGAAGTCCACTACCTCGCCGATCGGTTCCGCGGCGCGGTGTGGGAGGAGGTCATCATCCATCTGCCGTCGCGCGTGAAGCTGGTGTCGCTGTCGGCCACCGTGTCCAATGCCGAGGAGTTCGGCGACTGGCTCGACACCGTGCGTGGTGACACCGCGGTCATCGTCTCCGAGACCCGACCCGTTCCGCTCGAACAGCATGTGCTGGTCCGTGGCGATCTACTGCCGTTGTTCGACGACCGGGCCGGCATCGCGACCGCGCAGGTCAATCAGGAGCTCATGCGCCTGCGATCGGTGCGCGGCTCCACGTTCGAGAGCAATCGCCGGGCTCAGGATTACCGCTCACAGCGTCACCGGTCGCAGGGCGATCGATCCGGCGGCCCGCGGCCCTCGAAGGGGGCAACGCGGCCGCTGCGCTCTGCCGACATGCAGCGCATCGAGCGCATCGACCGGCCACAGGTGGTGGAGCTGCTGGCGCGGGCGAACCTCCTGCCGGCGATCTTCTTCATCTTCAGCCGTGCGGGCTGCGAGGGCGCGGTGCAGCAGGTTCGACGCTCCGGTGTGCGTCTGACAGACCGCGACGAGCGCGATGAGATCCGCCGGATCGTCGACGAGCGTACGCTGACGCTTCCCGACGAGGATCTCGCCGTGCTCGGCTTCTGGGAGTGGCGGGAGAACCTCGAACGCGGTGTCGCAGCTCACCACGCGGGCCTGCTCCCCGCGTTCAAGGAGATCGTCGAGGAGCTCTTCCAGCGCAAGCTCGTCAAGGTCGTCTTCGCGACGGAGACACTCGCGCTCGGCATCAACATGCCGGCGCGCACCGTCGTCCTCGAGAAGCTCGAGAAGTTCAACGGTGAGGCGCGGGTCGCCATCACTTCCGGCGAGTACACCCAGCTGACGGGGCGCGCGGGACGGCGCGGCATCGATGTCGAAGGTCACGCGGTCATCCAGTGGAGCGAGAGTCTCGATCCCCAGGCCGTCGCGGCCCTCGCCTCGCGGCGCACCTACCCGCTCAACTCGAGCTTCCGTCCGACGTACAACATGGCGGTCAACCTCATCGACCAGTTCGGTCGGGCCCGGGCGCGCGAGATCCTCGAGTCGTCGTTCGCCCAGTTCCAGGCCGACCGGGCCGTGGTGGGGCTGGCGCGCGAGGTCAAGGATGCCGAGGAGTCCCTCGCCGGCTATGCGGCGTCGATGGCATGTGAGAGGGGCGATTTCGCCGAGTTCGCGCGGATGAGGCGCGAGCTGGGCGATCTCGAACGCAAGGGCGACCGCTCCGGACCACCGAAGGTGCGCCAGCAGCGCCAGGAGCGGATCGAGTCGCTGCGGCGCAGCCTCAAGCGGCACCCGTGTCAGAGCTGTCCCGATCGTGAGAAGCACGCCCGGTGGGCCGAGCGGTACGACAAACTCCGGCGCCATACCGACAAACTGCGTCAGCAGATCGACATGCGCACCGGCACCGTCGCCCGCATCTTCGACCGGGTCGTCGATGTGCTCACCGCGCTGGACTACGTGCATCTCGATCCTCACGGCGCCACCGCCTTGACCGCCGCCGGCGCGACGATGAAGCGGATCTACGGCGAACGTGATCTCCTCGTCGCGGAGTCGTTGCGCACCCGTATCTGGAAAGACCTCGACCCGGCGGGTCTTGCCGCTCTTGCCTGCTGCCTCGTCTACGAGCCGCGTCGCGACGAGAGCGGCCCCGGAGAGCACGGACTTCCACGCGGCGCATTCCGCGGGGCATTGACGGCGACGCAGGAGCTGTGGGCGCGCCTCGACGATCTGGAGCAGGACCATCGCCTGCCCGGGTCGTCACCGGTCGCCACCGGTCTTGCCCAGGCCATGCACTCCTGGGCGCGCGGGGCCTCGCTGGACCGTGTGCTGCACGAGGCGGATCTCGCCGCGGGCGACTTCGTCCGTTGGACGAAGCAGACCATCGATCTGCTCGATCAGCTGTCGATGGTCGCCGACGCTCCGCTCGCCACGACGGCGCGCGCCGCCCTCGATGCCGTCCGACGCGGGATCGTCGCGTACGGCTCCTCCTGAATCCGCTCGCCTAGGCTCGATCCGTGCCCGAACGACTTCGTCCTGCCTCCCCGCCGGTGCGACCGCTTCTTCCGCTGTGGGCGGCAGCTGTCGTCGCGACGGCCGCGGGCCTGATGCTCACGCTCGCGTTCCCCGCGCTGTCGTGGTGGCCCGCGGTCTTCGTCGCCGTGCCGTTGGGGCTGCTGACGCTCATCGGACGGCGCACCGGCGGCGCGTTCACGGTCGGACTCCTCTTCGGCGTCGGCCTGTTCTTCGTGAACTTCTCCTTCACGGCCCGCTATCTCGGGCCGGTGCCGTGGATCGCGCTGTCGACGCTGGAGTCGGTGCTGACGGCGGTCATGGCCATTCCCATCGCCTGGGCCTATCGATGGCTGCCCCGCTGGGCACCCGGCGCCGCAGGACGCCTCCTCGCGCTGCCGGCTCTCGTGGCGGGGTTGTGGGTGTCGCGGGAGGAACTGCAGGGCACGTTCCCCTACGGAGGCTTTCCCTGGACCCGCATCGCCGTGACGCAGGCGGACTCGCCGCTCGTGCACGTCACGTCGTGGACGGGGATGAGCGGTCTGTCGTTCCTGATCGTGTTCGCCTGTGCCGCGGCGATCGAGGCGGCGCGGCTCGGACGATCCCGCGGTGTGCCCGCCGCGGCGCTGCGGATCCTGCCGGCGGCGATCACCGTCCTGGTGCTCTTTCTTCTTCCCGCCTTTCCCACGACGGATGCCGGCAGCATCCGCGTGGGGGCCGTGCAGGGCAACGGGCCGGCCGGCTACTTCGATCAGCGTGCCGCCTACGACGTGTTCCGCGCGCAGCTTGCGGCGACGCGGCCCATCGAAGACCGCGACATCGATCTGCTGCTCTGGCCGGAGGGTGGGATCGATGCCGACCCGCTGTCGAACACGTCGGTGCGCACAGCTCTGGACGCTCTGGCAGACCGTGTCGGCGCACCGCTGCTGGTCAGCGGCGTCACCCAACGCGGCGATCAGTACTTCAACTCCTCGCTGCTGTGGAAGGCCGGGGCCCAGAACCCGACGGCGCTGTATGACAAGCGCCACCCGGTTCCGTTCGGCGAGTACGTGCCGGACCGTTGGTTCTACAACATGCTCGCCCCGGATCTCATCGGCCTCATCCGGCGCGAGTACACGCCGGGGACGACGACGCCCATGTTCGACGTGAACGGTGTGGGAGTCGGGCTCGCCATCTGCTTCGACGTGATCTACGACGATGTCATCCGCGAGGGCGCCGTGTCCGGGGCCCAGGTGTACATGTTCCAGACGAACAACGCCGACTTCCGCGGAACCGACGAGAACCTCCAGCAACTCGCGTTCGCCCGTATTCGAGCCGTCGAGAGCGGCCGCGCCGTCGTCAACCTGTCGACCGTCGGCACCAGTCAGGTCATCGGACCCGACGGCCGCACGATCGACGCGCTGCCCGCCGACAAGCCGGGGGCGATGGTCACCGACGTGCCACTGCGTACCGGTCTGACCCCCGGCATCCTTCTGGGCGATGCCATCCAGACCTTGCTCGGGTGGGGCAGTGTGGTGGCGCTGGCCGTGGTCGGCCTCCTCGTCCGCCGTCGCGCGCGCACGCCGAAGACGCCGACCCCCGAAGGGGCCGGCGTCGAAGCGGGGGAGTGAGCGTCAGGCGCTCAGGCGCGAGTCGTCCGCGGCGCCGCGACGGGCGCGCAGCAGGGAGAGGCGCTCCTTGAGGAGCTCCTCCAGCTCGGGAACGGTACGACGCTCCAGCAGCATGTCCCAGTGGGTGCGGGGAGCCTTGTCCCCGGAGTGGTCGACCTCGACAACCGAATCGCCCACGCGGAGCACGGCCTCGGCGCCGCACGTGCGGCACTCCCAGGCGTCGGGAAGCTCGGCGTCGGCCGCGAAGGTCATCACGGTCTCGCGTCCGCACTGCGTGCAGACATAGGTGTGGTTGGCGCGCTCATGGAACACGACGCCTTCTTCGCTCTGTAGGCTCGAGGCGCCGAGTCGGATGCCGCGCAGGCTGCGATCTGCCATTGTGTGGTCCTCTCGTCGTGTCAGGTATAACGTGCGCACCTGTGTGCCTCATCCGAACGTCCGTGCCAAATCGCCCTTTCACAGGGGATCCCCAGCCCTGATCAGGGGCGCGACGCAGTGGCGGTCAGCGCGAGGTCGGCACGATCGGTGACGAGACCGTCGACGCCCAGCGCCAGAAGGCGATCCATGTCGTCGCGGTCGTTGACCGTCCAGACGTGCACCTCGACGTCGGCGTCGTGAACGAGGCGCAGCAGGCGTGGTGTCACGATGCGGATCGGTCCCTGGCGCTCGGGGATCTGCACGGCATCCACCCCGCGAAGTACGCGTTTGACCAGAGCGCTCGATCCCGTCGACACGGCCGCGAGCAGCCTTGCGACGGTCTCACGGCCGGCCGACGTCGCCGGCTCGCCGCCGAGATGACGTGCCGCATCGAGCGCTCGCCTGCGGCGCGCGTCCGAGAAGCTCGTGACCAGCACGCGATCCGCGTGCCCGGCGACCACGCGGCCCAGGGGGCGAGCAGCATCGGGCGACTTGACGTCGATGTTGAAGCGCAGCGTCGGAAACGCCTCGATCGTGTCGGCGGCGGTGGCGAGACCGCCGCGGTCGGCCATGATCTCCGCGAGCTCGTCATGACGCACGGCGGCGATCTTGCGAGGATCGGCGGCCACCCGCAGCAGATCCTCATCGTGGAAGAAGACCACGACGCCGTCGGCGGTCAGATGGCAGTCCGATTCCACATACCTCGCGCCGATCGCATGCGCGGCGGCGAAAGCGGCGACCGTGTTCTCCACGATGCCCTCGGCGTCGCTCGGAACGAAACCTCGATGAGCCAGCACACGCGGAGCCGCGGTGGCGGCGAACCACGGGTGGCTCACGAGAGATCAGTGGGAGGCGTGGCCGTCGTCGCGGGCGGCCTCGGTGCGTCGCCGGCATCCGCGCGCGCGGCGAACGCGCTTCCGAGACCCTTCATCGCCTCCGTGAACTCACTGGGAATGATCCACAGCTTGCTTGACGCGCTGTCGCTGATCTTCGGCAGGGTCTGCAGGTACTGATACGCGAGGAGCTTGTCGTCGGGGCGGCCCGCGTGGATCGCGGAGAAGACGTTCTGGATCGCGGCGGCCTCGCCCTCGGCACGGAGGATCGCGGCCTGCTTGTCACCCTCTGCGCCCAGGATCGCCGCCTGACGGCGGCCCTCCGCCTCGAGGATCTGCGACTGCTTCGATCCCTCGGCGGTGAGGATGGTCGCGCGACGCTCGCGCTCGGCCCTCATCTGCTTCTCCATCGAGTCCTGGATGGAGTGGGGCGGGTCGATGGCCTTCAGCTCGACGCGCGACACCCGCAGGCCCCACTTGCCGGTTGCCTCATCGAGGACGACGCGCAGCTGCCCGTTGATGTTGTCCCGACTCGTCAGCGCCTCTTCCAGGTTGAGACCGCCGACGACGTTGCGGAGCGTGGTCGTCGTGAGCTGTTCGACGGCCGACAGGTAGTTGGCGATCTCATACGTCGCGGCGCGCGCGTCGGTCACCTGGAAGTAGACGACCGTGTCGATCGAGACGACGAGGTTGTCCTCGGTGATGACGGGCTGCGGCGGGAAGGAGACCACCTGCTCGCGCATGTCGACCAGAGGACGCAGGCGGTCGATGAACGGCACCAGGATGTTGAGCCCGGGGGAGAGGGTGCGCTGATAGCGGCCCAGCCGCTCGACGACTCCGGTGTAGGCCTGCGGGATGATCCGAATGGATCGGAAGAGGACCACGATCACGAAGATCGCGACCACGACGAGCAGGACGATCACGAAGATCTGACCCACGAACGCTCCGACGTCGACCATCAGTCGGTGCTCCTTTCGGGAGAGTCGGATGCCGCCGGGGAGCCGGTGGCGGGGGAGGAGGGGACAGGTGCCACTTCGACCGTGGCACCGCGCACCGCAGTGACCACAGCCCGGTCGCCGGGAGACAGTGCGGTGGCCGCCGGGGCGAGCTCTGCCGTCCACTGCTCGCCGTTGTCGAGACGGACGAAGCCGCGACCATCGACGAAGGGCGCCGTCACGCGTGCGGCCATGCCGTAGAGCGCGTCGACGTTCGTCGGGTGCGGCTGGCTCGATCGGCGCAGCGCGGTGAGCAGGAGCGGGCGGATCGTGAACAGCAGCAGTGCCGACACGGCAGCGGCGATGAGTACCTGAAGCCACCAGGGGCCGCCGAGCAGGTTCACGCCGAGGCCGCCGATGACCGCGCCGGCGGCGAGCATGAGGAAGGTGAACTCGAGGGTCAGCAGTTCGATGATCACGAAGACCACGGCGAGCACGATCCAGGCGATCCAGAGATATTGCGTGAGATCGGGCAGCATGCGCGCTCCCTTCGTGGGTCTTGTTCGAACCCTAACACCCGGCCGTCTCGATGCGGTGGCCAGCCGCCGGGTGTTCGTCGGGCACCGGTTGATAGTGTCGAGAAGGCTGCGGCGACATCCGCCCGGCATCCGTCTTCTTGCAGGAGCAATCATGTCCCAGCCCATCCCCGCCGGCTCCCTCGCCGGACGGACGGCCCTCGTCACCGGATCTTCGCGCGGCATCGGTGCCGACACGGCTCGCTACCTCGCCGAGGGTGGCGCGAACGTCGTCATCAACTTCCGCAACAAGGCGCCGCGGGCCGAGAAGCTCGCTGCCGAGCTGCGGGAACTCGGCGTCGAGGTGCTGGTCGTCGGCGCCGATCTGACCGATGCCGGTTCGGTCGCGGCGATGATGGAAGCCGTCAAGGAGACGTTCGGGACTCTCGATCTGCTCGTCCTCAACGCGTCCGGCGGCATGGAGAGCGGAATGGGCGCCGACTATGCGCTCGTCCTCAACCGCGACGCCCAGCTGGGAGTCCTCGAGGCCGCGCTGCCCCTGCTGCACGACGGCTCTCGGGTGGTCTTCGTCACGAGCCACCAGGCCCACTTCATCCGCACGACACCGACGATGCCCGAGTACGAGCCGGTCGCCTTGTCCAAGCGTGCCGGTGAAGACGCGCTGCGCGAGCGGATCCCCGCCCTCGCCGAACAGGGCATCGACTTCGTCGTCGTGTCGGGTGACATGATCGAGGGCACGATCACCGCCACGCTTCTCGAGCGCGCCAACCCGGGCGCCATCGCCGATCGCCGCGAGTCGGCCGGCAAGCTGTACAACGTGTCGGAGTTCGCCGCCGAGGTGGCCCTCGCCGCGGTCGAGCCGATTCCGGACGACAACACGCGTCTCGTCGGGGACGTGAGTTCGTTCGGCGGCGAGTGAGCATGCGTCCCGTCGACATCGCATCCCTCACCAGCGTTGGACGCCCCAGCATCGCCCCCGATGGCTCGTTCACCGTCTTCGCAACGTCGCGTCCCGACCTCGGCGCCGACCGCAACGTCGGTCAGATCTGGCGGATCGATCTGCCGGACGGTGCGCCCCGTCGTCTGACGCGTGGGGTGTGGGACTCGTCGCCGCAGGTATCACCCGACGGTGAGCGCGTCGCTTTCGTGCGCGCGGACGCCGACGGAACTTCGCAGATCTTCGTGATCCCGGCCTCTGGTGGCGAGCCGGTGCAGGCGACCGAGGCCCGCGGCGGCGTGGGGTCGTTCGCGTGGTCGCCCGATGGGGCACGTATCGCGTTCACGGCGCGGGTGCCCGAGCAGGGACGGTACGGAACCGTCGAGGGCCGCTCGGCAGAGGCGGAATCGCCGCGCCGCATCACGGGTGTGCGCTGGCATGCCAACGGTCTTGGCTACCTCGCCGACCGTCCGTCGCATCTCTTCATCATCGATGCCCCCGACACCGGTGCGGAGCCGTTCTATGCGCCCGCGCCGACGGCTGCGGGCGAGGCGGGCAAGGAACGGCGAGTCGGGGCACAGGCGACCGCGCTGACCTCGGGCGCCGCTTCGCATCACGGCGTCGTGTTCACGGCCGATGGCGCTCATCTGCTGACGGTCGTCGACGAGATCGAGGACGATCGTCGCGATCTGCGGACGCCGCTGGTCGCCGTGGCCGTCGACGGCTCGGGCGCGATCGAGGTGCTCTCTCGCGATGCGGGCTACTCCGTCGACGACGTGGGCGTCGCCGACGACGGCACGATCGCCGTCCTGGCATCACGACCGGGGGAGTCCGGCATCGATTTCATCGCTCCGGACGTCGCGCTCTACGTGCTCGAGGGACCGCTGTCTGCGCCCGCGCCGCGCGCGCTCACCGACCCCGACGCCGTCGACCTCGGAGAGGTGGGCTCCCACACCACCCCGTTCGGAGAAGACTTCCTCGTCCAGAACCGCACGCGTGGCCGCGTCGAGCTCCTGCGCGTGACGCGTGCCGGGGATGTCTCGGTGCTGGTCGACGGCGATGTCGAGGTCGTCGGTCACGCGGCGGCGGGGGAGCGCATCGTCTTCTCCTACGCGACGCCGTTCAGCCTCGGCGAGGTGTCACTGCTCGGGTCCGGCCCGCTGACGACGTTCGGTGCGGACGCCGCGGCCCGGGCCATCGTGCGGCCCGAGGAACGGGAGATCGTCGCCCGTGACGGCTATCCCGTGCACGGGTGGGTCGCCGTCCCAGCGGGGGAGGGCCCCTTCCCGGTGATCTTGCAGATCCACGGCGGGCCGTATGCGTCGTACGGCATACATCTGTTCGATGAGACGCAGGTTCTCGTCGATGCCGGCTACGCCGTTGTGTACTGCAACCCGCGGGGGAGCGCCGGATACGGTCGGGCGCACGGTCGGAGCATTCGCGGCGCCATGGGCACCGTCGACATGACGGACGTCCTCGATTTCCTCGACGGTGTCGTCGCCGGCGATGCTCGTCTGGACGGCGCGCGCGTCGGCATCCAGGGCGGGTCGTACGGCGGGTATCTCACCGCGTGGACCATCGCACACGACCACCGGTTCGCCGGTGCCATCGTCGAGCGCGGCTTTCTCGACCCGGTGAGTTTCCAGGGCACCAGCGATATCGGATCGTTCTTCGGAGACGAATACGTCGGCACCGATGCGGAGGACATGGCACGGCAAAGCCCGATGGCCGTGGTGCACGACGTGCGCACGCCGACTCTCGTCCTGCACTCCGAGCTGGACTTCCGCTGCCCCCTCGAGCAGGCGACGCGTTATTACGCGGCGCTGAAGCGACAGGGGACGGATGCCGAGATGCTCATCTTCCCGGGGGAGAACCACGAACTGACGCGCTCGGGACGCCCTCGCCATCGCGTGGAGAGATTCGACGCGGTCCTCGACTGGTGGTCGCGTCACCTCCCGGCCGACTGAGTCACGGCATCCGCCACGACGAAGCGCCCCGCTGCCTCACGGCGAGCGGGGCGCTTCGTGTCGTGTCACTTGCCGAACGAGAAGGCGCGTCCGATCTGGATGATGCCCATGACGACCGCGGAGATTCCGATGAGCCACCACAGCACGACGGCGCCCCACAGCGGCGAGAAGAGCAGCGTGAGACCGGCGATGATCGAGATGATCGCGTAGAAGATCGTCCATCCCCGGGAGGGCGCCAGATCGAGCGTCGAGAGCGCCACGACGCCCTCGATGACCCACATGATGCCGACGAGGATGCCGAGGAAGACGGCCAGCGCGAGTGCGGCCAGGCCGAGGTTGGAGAACGCGACGATACCGGCGACGACGTAGAGCACGCCGAGGAGCACGTGACCGACGCGCGACCACCCGCCCTTTCCGGTTGCGAAGATTCCCATTCCCGCGTACACGAGTCCGGCGACGATGGCGTAGATCGCGATGATCGCGGTCACGACCATCGCGGTCTTTCCTGGCCAGACGAGAATGACGATGCCGAGGATGACGGACAGCGCGCCGCCCAGACCGAGAGCGGTCCGGATGCCGTTGGTCGCCGTCTTCTCGAGGGTAGGTTCAGCAGTCATGGCGGAGCCCTCTCTAAAATCTCCTGTGAGTGGAGATGTTCTCAGGTTAGCGCTGACAGCTCGGTCGTGCGATCCAAGACGCGCCGCACGCGTCATCGGGCCCGTTCTGTCGCTCGGCGGTGCGGAATCCGCCCGTTCGCGCCGGATGAGCAGTGGTGCCGCTCGACCGGCGTCGCGCCTGTGGAGCTTTTGCCGATAATGCACATTATGTCAGAAAGAAGATGGCCCGTTCTCGCTAGATGCGAATACGACACCTGGTACGACTCCCCTGGTGCGGTCTGGAACTGCGGGGTCATGTCGTCCGCGTGGAGGGCGTCGTGACTGCGGCTGCGGTCGTCAGGCTGACATTCCGAATTGCTCCTGACCTGGCTTTTCTCTGCCGCACTTGCGGACGATTCGCGGATAGTGCGAGACTTTCGCGTATTATGCGAGTGTCTGAAGGGCCTGTTCCGGGCGCGGTTCCTGCCTATTTGCGGTCGGGTTCGGCGGTCTTGAATGAGGCTGAGAACGTCTGGGTGGCAATGCTGGATGGGTGGCGGGCGCAGCAGTTCGCACGCAATCTCGCCCCCTCGACCGTGGAAGCGCGCCGGTCGATCGTGCTGCGTTTTCGTGCGTTCGCGGAGTCTTACCCGTGGTCGTGGACGGCGGGGCTGGTGGACGAGTTCTTCATGGAGCTGCGCGGCGTTCGTGGTGCGTCGCGCTCGACGGTGCTGGGCTATCAGAACGCGCTGCGGATGTTCCTGGAGTATCTGACCGATCCCGCTTACGGGTGGAGCGAGCAGTGCTGGGAGCGGTTCGGCGATCACCCGGCACAGGTCTTCCACGACTGGAACACGGCACGGCACGCGTCGGAGTCGATCGCGGAGCCAGGCAAGCGCCCCTACACGCGGGACGAGCTGGAGGATCTCTTCGACTGCGCGGACGAGCGTGTGCTGCGGATCCGACGCGCTGGGGTGAAGGGGTGGGTGCCGGCGTTCCGGATTGCGACGTTGATGAAGGTCGCCTACGCCTGGGGTCTTCGTCGCAACGAGGTCCGTCAGCTCGATTTGGTCGATCTCGCCTCCAATCCCCGGGCGCGCCAGTTCGGCGACGCGGGCATCATCTACGTCCGATTCGGGAAGGCGATGAAGGGCTCTCCCCCGAAACGCCGCACGGTGCTGACTCTGCCGGAGTTCTCCTGGGCGGTCGAGTACTTGCAGCAATGGCGTGACGAGGTCCACCCGCTTTACGCCCCGCCCGGGTCCACGAGTCTTTGGCCGAGCGAGCGCGGCAACCAGATCATCACCGCCGGGCAGATCAGTCGGACGTTCACGGAGGTGAAACGAGAAGCCGGCCTGGACGACGATCTCGACTTCCACTCCCTGCGCCGCTCCTACGTCACCCACCTGGTCGAGGAAGGCTACGACGCGTTCTTCATCCAGCAGCAGGTCGGCCACGAGCACGCGTCGACCACATCCATCTACACCGGTCTCTCCCCCGACTACCGGGCCCGCGTCGTCGACGATGCGATCGCCCGCATGGCCACACAAGCCCTCACGACACAGGAGTGATATCTGATGATCCGACGCGTTGACCACGGCTGGCGCCTGCGGGAGCTGATGGCTGCCCGCGGGATGACCACCATCTCCGACCTGATCCCCCACCTTGCCGACCGCGGCATCACACTCTCCGACTCGCAGCTCTACAGGCTCCTCAGCAGCACACCGGAGAGGATCAACCTCACCTTGCTCGGCGCGATCCTCGACACCCTGGACTGCGCCTTCGAGGACCTGGTCCCCGTGACGGTCACTGCCACCGCGTCCCGCACCCGCGCCACCGGAACCGCGGATGCAGCTGCCACGGTCCGCTCCGATGGAGTCCGGCCCGCTCGCGCGCGAATCCATCGACCCAGTTGAGCCGGCACCGCGTCGATGCCGGCTGCGCACGCTGCGAACGCACCGGCGTCAAGTTCGCAACGACATGGCCCGAGGGACGCATCTGTCGGCGCTGCTACCAGAGAGCCACACGCATCCACGGCACCTGCCCGGGATGCGGCACCAACCGGCTCCTTCCCGGCCTCCTCGACAGCGCTCCCGCCTGCACCGACTGCACAGGGATCCCGAAAGACTTCCACTGCACCCGCTGCGGGCGCGAAGACGAACCCGTCCGCGCTGGACTCTGCGCCCACTGCTGCCTCACCGATGACCTCACCCACCTCTTCGACAACGGCGACGGCGAGATTGCCCCGCACCTGCAGCCTCTGTTCCATGCCCTGACAGGACAGAAGCATGCCCGCAGCGCGAAGATCTGGCTGATCACGAACACAGAGGCCGTCGCCCTGATCAGAGCGCTTGCCCGCGGCGACGTCCCACTCGAACACACCACCTTCACCGAGCATCCCGCTGTTTAGCCGGGGCTTCGGGTAGCGCGGTTGTAGTGATCCGGTAGCACGGGCGCGGCGATCG
>NZ_JAUF01000032.1:0-15366 GCF_000585455.1 Microbacterium sp. MRS-1 | reverse complement strand
ACCGACCCCGACGCCCTCCTCGGCCACGTCACCGAGGTCGGCGCCGCGCTCGAGCCGGTCGCCCACAGTGGGCGAGCCGTGCTCGGCGCCCGTGTGCGGCCCGGGTGGTTCGCCCAGACGCACCGCCACCCCGAGTACGCCGGACGTTCGCTGCTCGACATCCTCCATCGCGGCGACGACCGCAGAGCCGGGATGCCGAGGGAGGCCGCAAGCTCCGCCCTCGACCGCTACGGCCTGGTCCGTCAGGCCGAGCAGAGCTTCGACACCCTGTCGGGCGGGCAGCAGGCGCGCTTCCAGGTGCTGCTGCTGGAGCTGTCGGGTGCGACGCTGCTGCTGCTGGATGAGCCGACCGACAACCTCGACCTCGTCTCGGCGGAGGCCCTCGAAGAGGCCCTCGGACGATTCGAGGGCACGGTGCTGGCGGTCACGCACGACCGCTGGTTCGCGCGCTCCTTCGACCGCTTTCTGGTCTTCGGCGCCGACGGCCGGGTCGTGGAGTCCGATGAGCCGGTCTGGGATGAGGCGCGGGTGGCGCGGGCGCGATAGCGCCGCACCCGCGCGGCCGCTCACCCGCGCGGCAGGCGGAACGGCTCCGCGGCGCGGGCGTCGGCATCGAGCACCAGATCGGCGAGGGTGGCGCCCACGCCCGGGGCGAACTTGAAGCCCTGCCCCGAGAACCCGGCGCCCACCACGAGCGGTCCGACCCGGTCGAGCACGAACGCCTCGGTCGGCGTCGTCGTGTAGGTGCAGGAGATCGGGACGGCCGTGCCGGCGTCGAGGCCGGGAAACCACTCCCGCACGTAGTCGCGCAGCTCGCGCTGGAGCACCGGGCGGTGCGGTCGCCGGTCGGGATCGATCTCGTCGCCGATGCCGTGGAACCCGACCTTCACGCCCTCGCCCGGCGTCGGCATGCCGTAGACGTTCGCCGGCTGCGAGCCCGGAGCGACGAAGTGGTTGAACGACGGCCACGGGCCCGCGATGGTCGCCGTGAAATGTGCCGGGGTCTCCTCCGTCACCCGCAGCGGCGGCAGAGGGATGCCGAGGTCCGCGAGCAGTCCGGAGGTCCAGGCGCCGACGGTCACGACGACCGCGTCGGCGCGAAGCGTCTCGGCATCCGTCACCACGCGCGCACCGTCGGCATCGGCTGCGACCGCACGCACACGCGTGTTCCACCGCACCTCGCCGCCCCCGCCGACGATGCGGCGCTCGAGCTCGCGCAGGGCCGCCGCCGCCCGGGCGACGCCGGCGTCGGGGGAGAACAGCACGGTGTCCTCGAAGCGCATCCCCGGCCAGCGCCGGCCGGCCGTGGCACCGTCGAGGATCTCCGCCGGGATGCCGCGGGCACCCAGCTCGCCCGCGATCGCCGACAGGTCGCGCGTCGTGGCGCTCCCGAGCGCGATGCCCGAGCCGTGCGAGACGAGGCCGTGCAACCGCAGCAGAGGTTCTCCCTCCACCTCGCCGAGTGCGTCCCAGCCTTCGCGCGCGCGGACGAGCAGATCGAGGTAGTGGGCGTCGCCGTACGCATTGTTGAAGTTGCGGGTCTCGCCGTGCGAGGCGCCCTCGTGGTGGCCGCGGGCGAACCGCTCCAGCACGATCGGGCGCTCGCCGCGGCGCACCAGCTGCCACGCGGTCGCCAACCCCATGACTCCGCCGCCCACGACGATGATGCGTTCCGACATGGCGTCCCTTCTCCCGGTGCTCCCATCCTGCCGTGTGGGCGTCGCGGGGTGAGGGCGGGCACCGCGAGTAGGCTGAGGGGGTGACCATGGAGATCGAGCTCGGCCGCGCCAAGCGCGCCCGCCGTGCCTACGCGTTCGACGACATCGCGGTCGTGCCTTCGCGGCGCACCCGCAACCCCGAAGACGTGTCGACCGCCTGGTCGATCGATGCCTTCGGCTTCGAGATCCCGGTGCTGGGCGCGCCGATGGACTCCGTCATGAGTCCGCGCACCGCCGTCATGCTCGGCCAGCTCGGCGGGCTGGGCGTGCTCGACCTCGAGGGCGTGTGGACCCGCTACGACGACCCCGAGCCGCTGCTCGCCGAGATCGCGTCGCTGCCGGCATCCGAGGCGACGCGCCGCATGCAGGAGCTGTACACCGAGCCGATCAAGCCCGAGCTGGTGCGAGACCGCCTCGCCGAGGTCCGCGAGGCGGGGGTCACGGTCGCCGGATCGCTCACCCCGCAGCGCACGCAGGAGCTGTACGAGACCGTCGTCGCCGCCGGCGTCGACCTCTTCGTCATCCGCGGGACCACGGTGTCGGCCGAGCACGTCTCCAGCGTCGATGCGCCCTTGAACCTGAAGAAGTTCATCTACGACCTCGACGTGCCCGTCATCGTCGGCGGCGCCTCCACCTACACCGCGGCACTGCACCTCATGCGCACCGGAGCGGCCGGTGTGCTCGTCGGCTTCGGCGGGGGAGCGGCCTCGACCACCCGCGCGACCCTCGGCATCCATGCACCGATGGCGACGGCCGTCGCCGATGTCGCCGGCGCGCGCCGCGACTACCTCGACGAGTCGGGCGGCCGCTACGTGCACGTCATCGCCGACGGTGGCGTCGGCACGTCGGGCGACATCGTCAAGGCGCTGGCGATGGGCGCGGATGCCGTCATGCTCGGCGTCGCGCTCGCGCGCGCGACCGATGCGCCCGGCCGCGGGTACCACTGGGGCCCCGAGGCGCACCACCCGAAGCTCCCGCGCGGCAAGCGCGTCGAGGTCGGACAGGTCGCCCCGCTGGAGGAGATCCTCTACGGCCCCGCTCCCGTCGCCGACGGCACCGCGAACCTCATCGGCGCGCTGAAGAAGTCGATGGCCACCACCGGGTACTCCGACCTCAAGGAGTTCCAGCGCGTCGAGGTCGTCGTCGCGCCCTACATGGCAGGTCGATGACCGCGGAGCCGTTCCCGCCGACGCTGCGCGAGGTCATGCTGCGCCCCTGGTGGCTCGGCATGCTCGTGTTCGCCCTCGTCGTCGCGGCGGTGTTCGCCTGGCTCGGCCAGTGGCAGCTGGGCCGCGCCATCGACACCTCGCCGCCGGCGCCCGGCGCCACGGAACAGGTGCGCCCGATCGCCGACGTGACCGCGCCCGGCGCCTACCTGCCCGAGCCGCTCGTCGGTCAGCGTGTCGAGGTCGCCGGATCGTTCGTCCCCGGCGATTTCCTCGTGGTCTCCTCGCGCTTCAACGACGGTCAGCAGGGGTACTGGGTCACCGGGCAGCTGCGCATCGACGCGGCGACCCCCACCTCCCTGGCGGTCGCGGTCGGCTGGAGCGCCGACCGGGCGGTCGCGGATGCCGCGGCATCCACCCTCAACGCCGACCCGGGCGGCGCGCTCACCCTCACGGGGCGGCTCATCGCCGACGAGGGGCCCGTCGCGCCCCCGCGCGGGGCCGCGGACACCGAGATGACGCGGATGTCGCCGGCCGCGCTGCTGAGCTGGTGGCACGACACCGACGAGCTGGCGGTGTACCGTTCCTACCTCGTCGCCGACGCCGGCGAACCCCTCGTCGGCGGGCTCGTCGCGATCGACTCGCCCGCGCCGGCGGAGGGCTCCAGCGTCAACTGGCTGAACATCTTCTACGCCGTCGAGTGGGCCATCTTCGCGGGCTTCGCGTTCTACATGTGGTACCGGCTCGCACGCGACGCGTGGGAGAAGGAGGTCGAGGCGCTGGAGGAGGCGCAGGCCGCCGGAGCGGCCGCCCACGCCGACTAGACTTGACGGCATGCCTCAGCCCAAACTCGCCAGTTTTCCGGCGATCCGCGGGGCGCTCAGGTTCTACCAGATCGCCTCGGTGATCACGGGTGTGATGCTCCTGTCGCTGTGCGCCGAGATGATCGTCAAGTACGCGTTCGGCTACGAGCTGTTCGCGGGCGGCTCCGGGGGAGCGCTGTGGCTCCACCCCGTCGCCCTCGACGGGGGCGCCGACCTCACCGGCGGAGCGATCAACCTCTCCACCGGCATCCTCATCGCGCACGGCTGGTTCTACGTCGTCTACCTCTTCGCGTGCTTCCGCGTCTGGAGCCTCATGCGCTGGGGCTTCGTGCGCTTCATCGTGCTCGCGCTCGGCGGCATCGTGCCGCTGCTGTCGTTCTTCATGGAGGCGCGCGTCGCGCGCGAGGTGCGGGCCTACCTTGCCCAGCGCGAAGCCGACGAATCCTCCGCCCCGATCCCCGCCACGGAAGGCAGCCGGTGACCACCCAGACCGAGACCGCTCAGCGTCCCGTCCTCGTCGTCGACTTCGGAGCCCAGTACGCGCAGCTCATCGCGCGTCGGGTGCGCGAGGCGGGTGTGTACAGCGAGCTCGTGCCGCACACCGTCACCGCGGCCGAGGTCGAGGCCAAGAACCCCGTCGCGATCATCCTCTCCGGCGGTCCGTCGTCGGTCTACGAGCCCGGGGCGCCTTCCCTCGACCCCGACGTGCTGCAGCTCGGCGTGCCGACGCTCGGCATCTGCTACGGCTTCCAGGTGATGGCTCAGCAGCTCGGCGGCGAGGTCGCCAACACGGGCCTGCGCGAGTACGGAGCGACGGATGCCGTCATCGTGAACGACGGCGGCGTGCTCCTCGGCGGGCAGCCGGCCGAGCAGAACGTCTGGATGAGCCACGGCGACCAGGTTGCCACGGCGCCGGCCGGCTTCGAGGTGCTCGCCTCGACGGCCGCGACACCGGTGGCGGCGTTCGGCAACGCCGAGAAGTGCTTCTACGGCGTGCAGTGGCACCCCGAGGTCAAGCACTCCGACTACGGCCAGGACGTCCTGACCAACTTCCTCCACAAGGCGGCCGGCCTTGCGGCCGACTGGAACAGCGGCAACGTCATCGCCGAGCAGGTCGATCGCATCCGCGCACAGGTCGGCACCGGACGCGTGCTGTCCGCGCTGTCGGGCGGGGTGGACTCGGCCGTCTCGACGGCGCTCGTGCACAAGGCCGTCGGCGACCAGCTCGTCGCCGTGTTCGTCGACCACGGGCTGCTGCGCAAGGGCGAGCGCGAACAGGTCGAGAACGACTACGTGGCCTCCACCGGCGTGCGCCTGATCACCGTCGACGCGCGCGACACGTTCCTGAACGCGCTGGCCGGTGTCAGCGACCCCGAGCAGAAGCGAAAGATCATCGGCCGCGAGTTCATCCGCGCCTTCGAGAAGGTGCAGGCCGACCTGGTCGCCGAAGCGGCGGCCGAGGGCGAGCCGATCCGCTTCCTCGTGCAGGGCACCCTCTACCCCGACGTGGTCGAATCCGGCGGCGGAGCCGGCACCGCGAACATCAAGAGCCACCACAACGTCGGCGGCCTGCCGGAGGACCTGCAGTTCGAGCTCGTCGAGCCGCTGCGTACCCTCTTCAAGGACGAGGTGCGCGCCATCGGCCGCGAGCTCGGGCTTCCCGAAGCGATCGTGGGACGTCAGCCCTTTCCGGGGCCCGGCCTCGGCATCCGCATCGTGGGCGAGGTCACCGCTGACCGTCTCGAGATCCTGCGTGACGCCGACGCCATCGCCCGTGAGGAGCTGACGAAGGCGGGCCTCGACGGCGAGATCTGGCAGTGCCCGGTCGTGCTGCTGGCCGATGTACGCTCCGTCGGTGTGCAGGGAGACGGCCGCACCTACGGGCACCCGATCGTGCTGCGCCCCGTCTCCAGCGAAGACGCCATGACCGCCGACTGGACGCGCCTGCCCTACGACGTGCTGTCCAAGATCAGCAACCGCATCACCAACGAGGTCCGCGAGGTCAACCGGGTCGTGCTCGACGTCACGTCGAAGCCCCCGGGGACCATCGAGTGGGAGTGATCTGACCGGATGCCGGGATCGCGGGGACTGCCCCGGGTCCCGGCATCCGTCATTGCGGGGTGCATCGCCGGCCCATGACACCGGGGCGCGATGTTCCGTATTCAGTCTCGGCGGAGTTGCTGCGACACCGCTCCCGGGTGGTGGCGCGGCCGACACCGAGATGCCGCCGCGCGCAGACTGAGTACGGAACGGCCGGGGGCGGGGTCGGGCGCGGGGTCGGGAAGCCGGGCCCGCGGGATGCCGAGGCATGCGAAAGGCCCGCCCGGCGCGAGCCGGACGGGCCTTCGTGCGCGGATGCGTCGCGCGCTAGTTGTTGCCGCGGAGGATCGCGATCATGCGCAGGATCTCGATGTAGAGCCAGACGACCGTCACCATGATGCCGAAGCCGCCGAGCCAGCCGAACTCGCGGGGCGCGCCGTTGCGGACGCCCTGCTGGATCTGGTCGAAGTCCTGCACGAGCGAGTAGGCGGCCATGATGACCACGAGCACACCAATGATCAGGCCGATCGGAATGCCGGCGATCTTCGCGCTGTACAGGCCGAAGGCGCCGGGCGCGATTCCCGTCCACATCAGCACCAGGTTGATGAGACCGAACACCAGGTAGCCGACCATCGCGATCAGGAAGATCTTGTTGGCGCGCGCGCTCGCGCGCACCTTGCCGCTCGCGAACAGGGCGAGGGTCACACCGACGACGGCGAAGGTGGCGATCGTGGCCTGCATGACGATGCCGGGCCAGATGAACTCGAAGTAGGCCGAGATGCCGCCGACGAACAGGCCCTCGAAGGCCGCGTAGCCGAAGATCAGCGCGGGGCGGACCTTCTTGCGCGACGTGAACGAGACGATCATCGCCAGCACGAAGCCGCCGAGCATGCCGAGGATCCACGGCACGATCGTGATCTGCGATGTGCGCGCCACGTCCGTGGGCGAGAAGGCGCCGCCGAGCGTCCACACCCAGCCGATGACGGCCGTGACGAGGAGGATCGCGAACAGGCCCACCGTCTTGGCGACGGTGTCCTCGACGGTCATGCGGCCGGTCTGGTGCGACGCGGCGGCAGGGGCGGCGAACGCGCCCTCGAGCTGGGCGTTCCCCGCGGCATCCGTCACCTGGTGCGACGTCGCGGCGTAGGCGGTCGGGGCGCCGGGCTGCGGTGCGGCAGGCGGCGTGAGGCTGGGGCGTTGCTCTTGGAACGCCGGGTTGTTGAAGGCGAAGTTGCCGGAGGCCATGGTCTCTTTCCACTCCCTAGGGTGCACCGGTCGGGTGCACAGCGAGGTGCTGTGGATAACAGGCTATCGGACGGCTGCGCCGCATCGTCGGGCGCCGGCTGTGCTGCTGCTGTGAACGTGCTCAGACGAGCCTCGATCGGTAGCCTGGGCCCATGCCTCGTGCCCGCCCGCTGGTGATCGGTCACCGTGGTGCCCCCGGATACCGCCCCGAGCACACCCGCTCCTCCTACGAGCTGGCGCTGGCGATGGGAGTGGATGCCGTCGAACCGGATGTCGTCTTCACGAAAGACGCGGTGGCCGTCGTCCGGCACGAGAACGAGATCTCGGGGACGACCGACGTCGCCGACCGCCCCGAGTTCGCGGATCGCCGCACGACCAAGCCGGTCGACGGCGTGCCGCAGACGGGCTGGTTCACGGAGGACTTCACCTGGGCGGAGCTGTCGACGCTGCGCTGTCGCGAACGGCTGCCGCACCTGCGCCCCGGCAGCGCGGCCTTCGACGACACGGAGCCGCCGCTGCGCCTGCGCGACCTGCTCGATCTCGTCGCGGCGGCCTCACATCAGCAGGGGCGCGACATCGGCATCGTCCTGGAGATCAAGCACGCCACCTACTTCGGGTCGCGGGGGTTCGATGTCGCGGCGCTCATCGCCGCGGAACTGCGCGCCGCGGGGTGGGCGGAGGGAGCGCGCTCGCTGTTCGTGGAGTCGTTCGAGCTCGCCGTGCTGCGCGAGCTGCGTGCCCGCGGCATCCGCGGGACATACGTCTACCTCGTCGAGGCCGACGGCGCGCCGTTCGATCTCGTCGCGGCCCACGGCGCGGCGGCAACGCCGTATCGCGACCAGGTCAGCGCCGACGGGCTGGCGCGGCTGGCGGACGAGGTGGACGGCATCAGCGTCGACAAGGCGATGCTGCTGAGTCCGGCGCTGCGGGGGGCCGAGCTGGTCGCCGACGCCCACGCGGAGGGGCTCGCGGTGTTTACGTGGACGTGTCGTCCCGAGAACGCGTTCCTGACGCCCGCCTTCCGCCGCGGAGGCGACGACGCTGCCTTCGGCGATTACGCCGCCGAGTGGGGCGTGATTCGGGATGCCGGCCTCGACGGCGTCTTCGTCGATCACGCCGACCTCGGGGTGGCGTTCTTCCGCTGACCAGCCCTCACCACGGCCGCTGAGTGTTCACCGTGCGCTTCGCAGCCCCGGCACAGCTCTCGCATAGGGTGAGGGCATGACCCTCCCCGGCATCGTCGTCACCGGAGTGCGCCGCTCGTTCGGACACGTGCATGCCGTGCGCGATGTCTCGTTGGAGGCGCGGGCGGGCGCCGTCACCGGCCTCGTCGGACCGAACGGCTCGGGCAAGACCACGCTCATGCTCATGCTGGCCTCGCTCCTCGCCCCCGACGCGGGCACCATCCGCATCGGCGGCGTCGACCCCCTCGCCGAGCCCGCCGCCGCCCGCGCGCTGCTCGGCTGGATGCCCGACGCCCTCGGCGCATGGCCGACCCTCACCGCCCGCGAGACGCTCGTCATGACCGGCCGCCTCTACGGCTTGGATGCCGAGGCCGCCCGGGCGGGCGCCGCACGGCTGCTCGACGAGGTGGGGCTCGGGACGCTGTCCGATGCGCCGGCACGCGTGCTGTCGCGGGGACAGAAGCAGCGCCTCGGTCTCGCGCGCGCCCTCGTGCACGATCCCCGCGTACTGCTGCTGGATGAGCCGGCCTCGGGCCTGGATCCGCAGGCGCGCATCGACCTGCGCGTGCTGCTGCGCCGCCTCGCCGCACAGGGGCGCACCATCCTCATCTCCAGCCACATCCTCTCCGAGCTCGAGGAAGTCGTCGACGAGGCGGTGTTCCTCGTCGACGGCACCACGGTGAGCAGTGAGCGGGTCGCGGCGGCGGCGACACGCCTGCGGACGTGGCGCATCCGCCTCGCCGACCGTGATGCGACGGCGGCGGCGCTGCCGGTCGCCCAGACACTGGGCCTGGACGCCGCCCTCGTCCCGATCGATCGGCGCGACCTGCTGGTCTCGTTCGCGAGCGATGACGACGCGGCATCCGCTCTCGCCGCCCTCGTCGGGGCCGGCCTGCCGGTCGCGGAGTTCGCGGCGGCGACGGGACTTCTGGAACACACGTTCCTCGACCTCGGGGGAGAACGCTCATGAACGCCGCGCGTCTGTGGACGATCGCCCGCCTCGAGCTGCTCCAGCGGGTGCGCACCGTGTCGTGGTACGTGCTGCTCGGCGTCTTCGCGCTGCTGCTCGTCGGCGTGACCGCTCTGGCCTACCTGGCCTATGGCGGCTGGGGGCAGAGCGGCCCCGGTATCTACTCCGTCGTCGTCTGCGTCACGCTGCTGCTCGTGCTGCTGGTCTCACCCACCCTCAGCGGCAACAGCATCAACGGCGACCGGGATGCCGCGACACTCGCACCCGTGCAGGTGACGCTCGTGACGACGGGGGAGATCCTCCTCGGCAAGTTCGTCGCCGGCTGGATCACCGGACTGGCCTTCGCCGCCGTGGCGGCGCCGTTCCTGGTGATCGCCACCTTCGCGGGCGGCGTCGATCCGCTCACCGTGGTCATCTCGCTCGTCGTGCTCGTGGTCGAGACCGGTGTCGTCGCCGCGATCGGCGTGGCGCTGTCGGGCCTGCTCGCGCGTCCGCTGTTCTCGGTCGCCACGACCTACCTCGTCGTCGCGGCGCTCACCGTCGGAACGCCGCTGGGTTTCGGGCTGATCGGCGCCGCGGTCTCCAGCGAAGGCACCTCGATCACCCGCTCCTACGAATCCGGTCCCGATGGGGCGCCGCTGTGCCAGGACGGTGCCCGCTTCTGCGGCGATGCGCCGGAGAAGTTCGTCTGCAGCGAGTGGCAGACCGGCACCTACCGGGCGCCGCGCTTCGACTACGTGTGGTGGCTGCTGTCGGCCAACCCCTTCGTGATCCTCGGCGACGCCACGCCCACCCGGTTCAGCGAGTACGGCTACCCCGACGACCTCTTCGGCTCGCTGAAGCTGTCGGTTCGTTCGGCGCAGCTGCCTCCGTCGCTCGAGCAGCGCTGGGACGACTGCGCGCCGGGAGCGCACCTCGACTCGACGCAGCCCACCCCGCGCGAGATCATCGACGAGACCGTCCCGAGCTGGTTCGTGGGCCTCGCCGTCCAGGTGCTGCTGGCGGGCCTGCTGCTGTGGGGCGCCTGGGCGCGAACCCGCACGCCGGCGCGTTCGCTGCCCCCGGGAACACGCATCGCATAGACCTTCGGATGAACTCGGATGAGGATCCTCTCATCCGCCTTTCGCCTCGTGCAGGGGATGCATAGCCTCCATACAGCCACGTCCTACCCCGACGTGGCACACCCCCCTGCACGAAAGGCGGTCTTCCCTTGCAACCACCACGGCAACGACGCATCCTCGCCACGGCAGGTGCGATAGCACTGCTGCTTCCCTCCACGGGCGCGTTCGCCGCGACCCCCGACGATGCAGACCCGTCGTCGCGGTTCCTCGCCGCGGCATCCGCCGGAAAGATCTCGACGTCGTTCACCTCGGCGGCCATCGACGCCGACGGACTCGTGAGCGTCGTGGTCGAGATGACGGGCGACCCGGTCGCCGTCGTCGAAGCCGAGCAGGGCCGCGAACTCAGTGAGGGCGAGCGGGGAGACGTGAAGAGTCGCCTCAAGGATGCGCAGGAGCCGGTGACCTCGGCGATCGAGGACAAGGGCGGCTCGGTGCAGGCGGAGATGCAGTCGGCCTACAACGGTGTGCAGGCGAAGGTGCCGGCGGCCGAGCTCGACGCGATCGCCGCGCTGCCGAACGTCGTCGCCATCCACCCCGTGCGCAAGTACACCGTCGACAACGCGGTCTCGGTGCCCTTCCTCGGCGTTCCGCAGGTGTGGGAGAGCACCGGTTACACGGGACAGAACGTCAAGGTCGCCATCATCGACACCGGCATCGATTACACCCACGCCACCTTCGGCGGACCGGGCACCGTGGCGGCGTTCGATGCGGCGAAGGCGAGTTCCGCCCAGCCCGCCGACCCGACGATGTACGGCCCCGACGCTCCGCGCATCAAGGGCGGCATCGATCTCGTCGGCGACGACTACAACGCCGACCCGAACAGCGCCTCCTACCAGCCGGTCCCGCACCCCGACGACAACCCGCTCGACTGCAACGGCCACGGCTCGCACGTCGCCGGCACCGCGGGCGGTTCGGGTGTGCTCGCCGACGGCACCACCTACCGCGGTCCGTACGACTCCACGACCCCCTCGAAGCAGTTCCGCGTCGGCCCGGGCGTCGCCCCGCAGGTCGACCTGTACGCCGTGCGCGTCTTCGGGTGCGAAGGATCGACCGATGTGGTCGTGCCCGCCCTGGACTGGGCCGTCGATCACGGCATGGACGTCGTGAACATGTCGCTCGGCTCGTCGTTCGGACGCGCCGACGACCCGGATGCCGTGGCCGCCGCCAACGCGGTCGGTGCCGGCGTCGTCGTGGTCGCCTCGTCCGGCAACGCGGGCCACAACCCGTACCTCACCGGCTCGCCGGGAACCGGCGACGGTGTGATCTCCGTGTCGGCCGTCGACAGCGCCGAGGGGTTCCCGGGCGCGACGATCACGGTCGGCGGCACCCCCGTCGAGGCGATCAACGCGAACGGCGCCTCCCTCGACGGGATCGGCGATCTGACGGTCGTGCGCCTCGCCGGCGACAACGCGCTCGGATGCTCGCCGGCGGCGTTCACCGCCGCGGGTGTCGTGCCCGGCGGCAACCAGATCGCGGTCGTCGACCGCGGATCGTGCGCCCGTGTCGCCAAGGCCATCTACGGCCAGCAGGCGGGAGCGGCTGCGGTGGTCATGGTGAACAGCACCGATGACCTGCCCCCGTTCGAAGGCGTCGTGACGGCCAACGCCGACACCGGTGAGCCGTTCAACCTGACGATCCCGTTCCTCGGGGTGCGCTCGTCGAGCGGTCCCGCGTTCGTCGCCGGCGCCACGGCCAGCCTCGTCGCCACGCAGATCGCCAACCCGGGCTTCCGCGGCTACGCGTCGTTCAGCTCGTCGGGTCCGCGCTCGGGCGACAGTGCCATCAGCCCGGACGTCGCCGCCCCCGGCGTCTCGATTTCGTCCGCCGCGGTCGGCTCGGGCAACGGTGCGGCGATCCTGTCGGGCACGTCGATGGCCGCCCCGCACGTGGCGGGTGTGGCGGCGCTGTCCGCCGAGGCGCACCCATCGTGGACGGCTCCGCAGATCGCGGCATCCGTGGTGTCCACCGCCGACCCCGACAAGGTCGCCGGTCAGAGCCTGACGCTCGGCGGCGTGGGTCTCGTCGACGCTGCGCAGGCGGTGGCGACGACGGTGACGGCGACGGGCGACGCGTTCCGCACCGAGAGTGGCTGGGCGCGCGAGTCGGCGCTCAGCTTCGGCTTCCAGGAGTCGCCGCTCGGCTTCGGTGGCGTGAAGACCGTGACGGTGCGCAACGACGGGCCGACCGCGGTGCGCTACGACGTCTCGACGACCCCGTCGGCGCAGTCGAAGAAGGCACGCATCCTGCTCTCGAACCGCTCGATCACCGTCCCGGCGCATGGCTCGGCGAAGGTGCTGGTGATCGTCGCGGCCGCCGCGAAGGACGTGCCCAGCTCGGTCGGCGCCGACGACCAGTTCGCGTTCTCCGAGATCTCCGGTGACATCGTGCTCACGTCGTCCGACTCCACGCTGCGCGTGCCCTACCTGCTCGTGCCCCGCGCCGACAGCACGGTGCGCGCGACGATGAACGGCCCGTGGTTCAGCGGCAAGCAGAAGGTCGCCGACGGCACCAAGAAGCTGACGCTGCGCAACCTCGCCGGCGCCCTGCCGGCCGGTGCCGACGTGTACACGTGGGGCCTGTCCGACCCGCAGGACGCCAGCAAGACCTTGGCCGACACCGGGTACGACATCCGCGCGGTCGGGGTGCAGTCCTTCCCCGATGGCGACGACACGCTGATGGTGTTCGCGATGAACATGCACCACCGCTGGTCGAACGCGGCCGCGAACGAGTACGACATCGTGATCGACAGTGATCGCGACGGCACCCCCGACTGGATCGTCTTGTCGGCCGACTCGGGCGGGGTCCGCAACGGCGACACCAATGGTCTGTCCGAGGTGTTCATCGTCAACGCCAAGACGAAGGAGACGGCCGCCGCGGGCTTCCTCACGCAGGCGCCGACCGACAGCAGCACACTGCTGATGCCGGTGCGGGCGAGCGATCTGGGCATCACGGGGGCGTTCTCGTACACGGCCCAGACCTTCGCGTCCAACGACGCGTCGGACGCGGTGGACGGGTGGGCGACGTATGACCCGACCGCGCCGGCGATCACCAACGGTCAGTTCGTCACGGTGCCGCAGCGCGGTTCGGCGAGCGTCGAGGTCGGCTTCAACGCGAAGCAGATCGAGGCGCAGAAGCCGCTCGGCTCGATGGTGGTCGTGATGGACAACGCGTCCGGCGCCGATGAGGCGCTGCTGCTGCCGCTGAAGAAGTAGCCCCGGCGAGACGGAGGAGGGGGGTGGATGCCGCGGCATCCACCCCCCTCCTCCTGTGTTTGCGCTGTCGCGTCGTCGCGTGTGCTGTCGCGAGGTCAGGCGCAGAGCCTGGGCTCGGCGCCCTGACCGAACCGGTAGTCGTAGGTCTTGCCATCGACCGACACGACGACGCGCATGCCGTCGATCTGCGCTTGCGTGTAGGACTGACCCGGAGACGGGCAGCCGAGCGAGCCGTCGTTGAACGTCACCGCTTCGGAGGACACGAGCGCGGGGGTGCCCGTCACGCCCCGCTTCGTGAGGTCGGCGACGAGGGCGTCCCAGCGGCTCTGGGGTACGGCGATCGCGGGACCGGACGGACCGACCGGGCCGGGCGTCGTCGTCTGCAGCGGCGGGCGCGTCGACGGGGAGACGCCCGGCAGCTCCGCAGCGGGATCGGTGCCGCCGGAGCTGCACGAGGTGAGCGCGAGCGCCGCCAGGGCGATCACGGTCAGGATCGGGGTTCTGCGCATGGGGGCCTCCTCGCGCCGACGGATGCGGTGTGCCGGATGAAGTGAGGGTACGACCTGCGCCTGCGAATGCGCGGAGAGAACGGGGAAGTCCTGCGTCGACGCGACGGCGGGAGTCGAAACTGGGGTTGCGCTGATTTCGGCGCTGCGGGAAAAGCGCGGAATCCCGCAGGCTGGGCGTTCCGGCCGCGCGACCCGCGCGAGTGCGTCGTCCAGCTGATGTTCGCCGGCGCCACGGCCTGATCAGAGCGGGCCGAGGGCGTGCGGGTCTTGGCCGCGTAGTAGCTGCTCGGAGCCACCTGCAGCAGCCTGCAGATGTGCTCGACTCCGAGCCGGCGACCGTCGATGAGGTCGTCCTTGTTCGCGTCGATGAACGCGACTACTTCCGGTAGTGGCGGTCGAGCTCCGCCCCGAAGAAAGACGCCGCCCGCTTCAGCACCTCGTTGGCCCGCCGCAACTCCCGGACTTCCTGCTCGAGCGCACGCACCCGCTGCGCCTCCGCCGAGCTCACACCCGGCGTGACGCCATCGTCGACGTCGGCCTGCTTCTCCCACATTCGCACGGACTCGACCCCGTATCCGAGCTGCGTCGCGACCCGCTGCACCGTCCCCTGCGTGCCCCTGAGCTCCGCGCGCAACGTCCTCACCATCCGCACCGCGGCGGCCTTCTCCTCGACCGAGTACCGACGCGTCGTCGGCTTCCCATTCGCCAGTTCCTTCGGCATAACCCCATCCTCGTTTCCAAGGTCAGGAGCCTCCAACAAACTCAGGGCGCTTCAGGCCTCGGCACCCGCACCGTGCGTGCGGCCGCATAGCCGGCAGCTCCCGGCGTAGCGCAGCTTCATGCGTTTGTCGTCGGGGCCGAGTTCCAGCGTCACGTGCCCGCTCCGAGCGTCGGTCCCGGGCGCCCGTCTGACCGGCGCCGAAGCTGCAGTTCAGCTTCCTCGATCCATTCGCGGGCGAGGGAGGCGTAGCGGCGACGGTCCTTCTGGTTGAGTCCGGCGAGTTTGGGGAGGAGTTCGAATGTCGTGCGCATGTGCCCGGGAATGTCATCGACAGGTCCGCCGGTGGATGACAGGAGAACCTCGATCACGCCCGCGGCGGTGCCGCCGCTGTCGATCAGGGCGACGAGCTCGCGGGCATCCTTCCTGCCCTTCTCCGTCGCGTGCCGGTCGAGCAGTGCGGCGATCTTCGTGGCGATGTGCGCGTCGAGCGTCAGCATCAGCCAGCCCTCGACCTTGAGGTCGGGGTCGACGTACCGGGTGAGTGCACCGACGTCGAGGAGCAGTTTGGTCCCGAGCTTGGACTCGTAGGGGATGTCCCGCGTCAAGTAGTTGGCAGGATTTCTTCTGTTTCAAAGGTGGGGGTGGTGGGGTCGGCC
>NZ_JAUF01000031.1:0-26020 GCF_000585455.1 Microbacterium sp. MRS-1 | reverse complement strand
GCCCTTCGTCGCGGCCTCGGCCGCGGCGGAGGGCACCCGTCTGTCCGGGTGTACGCCGTGTACACCCGGAACGTATCGACGCCGCGGGTAGGCTCGACCCCGACCACCCGAGGCGACGACCCAAAAGGACTGCACTCATGGCACCTGCCGCAACGACGCGCACCGAGACCGACTCCCTGGGATCGATGGAGATCCCCGCCGATGCATACTGGGGCATCCACACCGCCCGGGCCCTGGAGAACTTCCCGATCTCCATGCGGCCCATCTCCGTCTACAAGGACCTCGTGACCGCGCTCGCGATGGTCAAGCAGGCATCCGCCCGCGCGAACCTCGAGATCGGGGTGCTCGACGCCGAACGCGCCGACCTCATCGACCGCGCTGCCCAGCGCGTCATCGACGGGGATTTCCACGACCAGTTCGTCGTCGGCGTCGTGCAGGGCGGCGCCGGCACCTCCACCAACATGAACGCGAACGAGGTGATCACCAACATCGCGCTCGAGCTCGCGGGTCGTCCCAAGGGTGACTACGCGTACCTCTCGCCGATCGATCACACCAACCGCTCGCAGTCGACCAACGATGTCTACCCGACCGCGGTGAAGGTGGGGCTCAGTCTCGATCTGAAGACCCTTCTGGAGGAGCTGGACCTCCTGCGCCAATCGTTCCTTTCGAAGGCGGTCGAGTTCCACGACATCCTCAAGATCGGTCGCACCCAGCTGCAGGATGCCGTGCCGATGACCCTCGGCCAGGAGTTCCACGGTTTCGCGACGACCCTCGGCTACGACCACCAGCGCCTCACCGAGAACGCGTACCTGCTGTTCGAGATCAACATGGGCGCCACGGCGATCGGCACCGGCATCACGACCCACCCCGGTTATGCGCCCGCCGTCCTACGCCACCTGCGGGAGATCACGGGCCTCGACCTGGCGACCGCCGACGATCTGGTCGAAGCCACGAGCGACACGGGGTCGTTCATGTCGTTCTCCTCGACCCTCAAGCGCAACGCGATCAAGCTCTCGAAGATCGCCAACGACCTGCGGCTCCTCTCGAGCGGACCGCAGGCGGGCCTCGGCGAGATCAACCTTCCGGCCCGTCAAGCCGGATCCAGCATCATGCCCGGCAAGGTGAATCCGGTCATCCCCGAGGTCGTCAATCAGGTCGCGTTCTCCGTCGCCGGTGCCGACCTCACCGTCACGATGGCCGTCGAAGGCGGTCAGCTCCAGCTGAACGCGTTCGAGCCGATCATCGCCCACTCGATCTTCCAGTCGATCACGTGGATGCGACGCGCCATGCGCACCTTCCGCATCAACTGCGTCGACGGCATCACCGCGAACCGCGAGCGTCTCGGCGCCATGGTCGGCTCCTCGGTCGGTGTCGTCACGGCCCTCACCCCGTTCATCGGCTACGCGGCGTCGGCGGCTCTCGCCAAGACCGCGCTGCTGACCCACCGCAACGTCGGTGACCTCGTCGTCGAAGCCGGGCTCATGACTCGCGACGAGGTCGACAAGCAGCTCTCTCCGGCGCGGCTGTCGGGCCTGGAGGCGATCACGCAGGCCATTCCCGTCGTACAGCCCGCCGAGAACCTCGTCGAGAGCTGACGAATCCTTTGCGCGAGACGCGCGCGGGCCGATAACGTCGCTGTCAGCAACGCGCCGCACCGGCCGACCGAGGAGAGACGCATGACCGACCCCACCCAGCCCCCTGTGAATCCGCAGACTCCGCCGCCCGCCGCGCCGCCGCCGTACCAGCAGAGCGGCTACGCGGCCGCTCCCGCGTACAACGGCGGACCCGCGGCATCCACGGCCGCTCCCGGACGCACGCTCGGCATCGTCGCCCTCGTCCTGGCCATCGTTCCGGTCGGGCTGCAGCTGATCGGCCTCATCCTCGGCATCGTCGCCCTCGTCCAGTCCAAGAAGGCCGGTGTCAAGAACGGCATGGCGGTCGCGGCGATCATCGTCAGCTCCGTGCTGATCGTCGTCGGGATCATCGTCGGCATCATCATCGCGGTCGTGTTCGCCAACACGGCCGGGGACCTCATCCAGTTCTGTGCCAACAACCCGAGCGGCATCTACGAGCTCAACGGAGAGACCATCACCTGCAACGGCGGCTGAGCCCACCGCAGACGACGCCCCGGCGTCCGCGCACGCGGACGGCCGGGGCGTCGTACATTTCAGTCCAGAATGCGGCAATGGGTGGTGAGCTCACCGATGCCGTCGATACCCACCGTCACGATCGAGCGGTCGCGGAGGAAGATCTGCGGATCGCGAGAGTACCCCGCTCCTCCCGGACTGCCCGTCGAGATCAGGGTACCGGGCAGCAGCGTCGCCGACTGCGACAGATGCGCGATCAGCGTCGCCACCGAGCGGATCATCTGCCCGGTGGAGGCATCCTGAACGGTCTGGCCGTCGACGATCGCCCAGATGTGCAGGTTCTGCGGATCGGCGATCTCGTCGGCGGTGACGACGAAGGGACCGTTGGGGGTGAAGCCGTCGAACGACTTGCAACGCGACCACTGCGCTTCCGAGAACTGGATGTCGCGCGCGGTGATGTCGTTGACGACCGTGTACCCCCAGACATGGGCCAGTGCGTCCTCCGCGGCGACGTCCTTGGCGGGCGTGCCGATCACGACCCCGAGTTCCGATTCGTAGTCCACAGACTCGCTGAGCGATCGCGGCCACGAGGTGGTGGCATCGTGTCCGGACAGCGAGTTCGGCCACAGCACGAACACGGTCGGAGCGGTGTCGGCCTTCAGGCCCAGCTCGCTGGAGTGCGCCGCGTAGTTCAGGCCGACGGCAAGGACCACGGGCGGCTCGTCGACCGCAGGGCCGAACGTCGCGCCGTCCAGGGGGATGCCGTCGACCTGACGGGCAGCCTCGCGCACGCGGTCGAGGAGTTCGTCGCCCCCCTCGATCAGGGCCTGCAGCGTTCGCGGCGCCGCGTCGAACAGGTCCGCCACGGGGGCGATCCGTCCGGGCGCGACGACGACGACCAGCTGCGGATCGTCCGTTTCGGGCAGGAGGACGTGGGCGAAACGCATCCCTCCAGGGTAGTGCGGGGCGGTGAACTCCGCAGGTTTTGGTGATTTCGGTCGCTGGGCACCCGCCCCGACACAGACTCAGCGCCCGGTGCCGCGGCGATGCCTGCGTGTCTCCCGGGCGCTGAGTTGGCCTGTGTTCATTGTGTTCCGGGTGCGCGGAGGGTGTCAAGAGGGTGCCCGACTCATCCGCACATGCTTGGATGGACGCATGACCGAAGAGCGCACCAAGCCCGAGTTCGATGCCCCCGTGGGACCTGCTCCCGCCGACCTCGTCATCCGCGACATCATCGTCGGCGACGGCGATGAGGCGAAGCCCGGCGACAACGTCACCGTGCACTACGCCGGCGTCGAGTACGAGTCCGGCGAGGAGTTCGACTCCTCGTGGGGCCGCGGCGAGTCGATCCAGTTCCCGCTGCGCGGACTCATCCAGGGATGGCAGGACGGCATCCCCGGCATGAAGGTCGGCGGACGTCGCGAGCTGATCATCCCGCCGCACCTGGCCTACGGCCCCGCCGGCGGCCATTTCCTCGGCGGCAAGACGCTGATCTTCATCATCGACCTGCTCAAGGTCGGCTGATCGGACACTTTCGTGGGGAGGGGGTGGATGCCGCGGCATCCACCCCCTCCTCGTCTCTCCCGGATTGTTCCTCGAGAGTTTTTCCATGTGTGGGAATACATACGGATTCCGCGTGTTGACTAGCCGCAGACCGTTTCCCCGACGAAGGATGGCAGACATGACCGAAACCACCACCGTTCCCGAAATCCCTGGCTACAAGGCCGGCACCTGGGTGCTCGACCCCGCGCACAGCGAGGTCAGCTTCAGCATCCGCCACATGATGATCTCGAAGGTGCGCGGCGTCTTCGGTATCAAGCGCGCCACCATCGAGGCTCCGGAGAACCCGCTCGAGGCGAAGGTCAGCGCGACCGTCGACGTCGCCTCCATCAACACGAACGACGAGAACCGCGACAACCACCTGCGCAGCGCCGACTTCTTCGATGTGGCGCAGTTCCCGACCATTGAGTTCGTCTCCACCGGTGTCCGTTACCAGGACGGCGACTTCCTCGTCGACGGCGACCTCACGATGCACGGTGTCACCAAGCCGGTGACCTTCGAGCTCGAGTTCGGCGGCTTCGGCACCGACCCCTACGGCAACTACAAGGCCGGTGCCACTGCGACGGGCGTCATCAACCGCGAGGACTTCGGTCTGACGTGGAACGCCGCGCTCGAGACCGGCGGCGTGCTCGTCGGCAAGGACGTCACGATCACGCTCGACCTGCAGGGTTCGCTCCAGGCCTGACCCCCTTCGCCCGACGGCGGTCGTTCCCGTTCCAGCGGGACGGCCGCCGTTGCGGCATTCGGAGTCGGTTCTGCGCGAGGAGGATGCCGAGGAAGACGACCCCGGCGCCGACCGGCTCGTGCCAGCCGATGCGTTCACCGAGGACGAGAACGCCCAGCGCCACGCCCACGACCGGCGTGATGTACGTCACGGTCGACGCGGCCGTGGGCCCCCAGGCCCGCAGCGTGTTCTGGTTCCAGATGTAGGCCACGCCCGTGCCGAGGCAGCCCAGCAGCACCATGCTCACCACGATCCACGGGTCCAGCCGTACGGGCGTGAGGGCCACTGCCGGCGCCACGACCGTCATGATCACCGCGGCGATCCCGATGTTCACGAATGAGAAGGCGAGAGGGCTCATGCCCGAGTTCGCGAGGAAGCGGCGCATGTACGCGAGGCTGAAGCCGTAGCACGCGGTCGCGCCGAGAAGGGCGAGCTGAGCGAGCAGGCTCTGCGTGAGGTCGAGGCCGGTCCACGGTGCGATGATCACCACCACCCCGCCGATGCCGAGGGCGATGCCCGCGATCTGCACCGGCTTCAGACGCTCCACGCGGAACACGAGCGCCGCCATGATCGCGGTCATGATCGGGGTCGTCGCGTTGTAGATGCTTCCGAGGCCCGACGACACGTGCTGCTCGGCCCACGAGAACAGCAGGAACGGCACGACGCAGAAGCTCACCGCGAGCACCGTCATATGGCCCCACACCCGCGCGTCCTCGCGGCCCAGACCGGGCAGTCGGTCGCGACGGATGAGGACGAAGACCCCGAGCGTGGCCGCGCCCAGCACGAGACGCCCCCACGCGACCTGCGCGGGAGAGATGCCGCCGAGGGCGACCTTCATGAACAGGAAGCTCGATCCCCAGATGATCCCCATCAGGACGAACTGGACGGCGATCGCCGCCGAGGACGGCCCCGGGCGAACCGGGGTGGGAGCGGGCGAGCGGGTCACGCGCCGACTCTAGCGGCGGCCACGGACGCCGTCGGCGCCCGTGGTATGCCACGTCCGAAACCCGCCGAAGCCTGGCAGGCATCGAGCGTCAGGGATCGAGCGTCAGGGGACGGGGTTCTCGGCGTCGTAGCTGCGGAACCCCGGGTACAGGCGCGCGAGGGTCGCGACGATCGCGATGATCAGGATGCCGCCCATCAACGGTGGGAACCAGAGCGTGGTGATCGTGGCGAGCGTCCCCGCGTAGAGGGCTCCGATGCGGGGGCCGCCGGCCACGACGACGATGAAGATTCCCTGCAGCCGTCCCCGCATGGCATCCGGCACCGCAGCCTGCAGCATGGTGGAGCGGTAGATCGCGCTCACGTTGTCGGCGGCGACGCCGACGGCCAGCGCCACGCAGGCGGCGACGATCATCGCGATGTTCGCGTGGTCGGCATCCACTCCATTCGGGGCGCCGACGCCGACCGCGGCGAGCACCAACGCGAGAGCGAAGGCGCCGATGGCCGCGCCGTACACCTCGACCGCGCGCGCGATGCCTCGTCCATGCCAGCGATATCCGCCGACGCGCCCGGAGAACAGGCTCGAGAGGAAGGCGCCGGCCGCGATCGCGGCGGTGAGGATGCCGGCCGTGACCGGCCCGCCCCCGAGCAGCACCATACCGAGTGCCGGGAAGAGGGCGAGCGGCTGGCCGAAGGTCATCGCGACGATGTCCATCACGAACTGCAGGCGGATGTTCGGCGCGCGTTTCAGGAACGCGATCCCGTCCTTGAGCGACTCCAGTCCCGGGCGCACCGTCTCGCCCTCGGGGCGCATGGCGGGCAGTGTCCAGAGCCCGAGGAACAAGCTGAGCATGAGGATGACGTCGATGGAGTAGGTCCAGGCGTATCCGGTGGTCGCCACCAGGATCCCCGCCAGTGCGGGGCCGGCCATCACCATGATGCCCACAGTGACGCCCTGCAGGGCCGCTGCGGAGGGCAGCAGCTCGCGGGGGAGAAGGCGTGGGATGATCGAGGAGCGGCACGCCATCACGATGGAGTTGGCGGCCGCGTTGACGACGCTGAGGACATAGAGCGACCAGACCGCCTCCTGCTGCGTCCAGGCCAGAACGGCCAGCAGCAGCGTGGAGGCGAAGGTGACGGTCGCGGCCGTCAGAGCCACCGTGCGTCGGTCGAAGGCGTCGGCGAGCATGCCGCCGTAGATGCCCGCGAGCACCATCGGCACCAAACCCGCCACGGCGATCATCGAGACGGCGAACGTCGACGATGTCAGTGCGTACATGTGCAGCATGACGGCCATGATCGTGAGCTGGCCGCCGAGCCCCGACAGCGTCGAGCCGATCCACAGCCGCGCGAACGCAGGGCTGTGCCGGAACGGCGTCAGATCGATCAGGTGGCTGCCGCTCATGCGTCCACCTCGACGCGCTTGTGACGCGAGGCGTGTCCGCGGAGGATCGTGACGTCGCGCGGCGCCACGCCGAAGTGATCGGCGAGTACGCGCGTCACCGCGTCGTTGGCTGCGCCGTCGACGGCGCGCTCGCGCACGAAGACCGTGAGGCCCTCGGCATCCTGCTCGACGAGGGGGCCCTTGCGGCTGCCGGGTTTGACGTGGACGGAGAACTGCACGCCTGAAGCCTAAGAGGATTCGCCCGGGCCGCGGCGCCGAGTTTCCGCGACGGGCTCGGCGCTGGTAGACTCCTGAGGTTGCCGTTCGATCGGCCGCGGATAAAGAGAGCCCACGCATCAGGCGTCGGGCGCCGCGCAACGAAGAGGAAGGGGATCACCTATGGCACTGGAAGCAGACGTCAAGAAGGCGATCATCGAAGAGTACGCGACGCACCCCGGTGACACCGGATCCCCCGAGGTGCAGGTCGCGATGCTGACGCAGCGCATCAAGGACCTCACCGAGCACCTCAAGGAGCACAAGCACGACCACCACTCGCGTCGTGGCCTGTTCCTGCTCGTCGGTCAGCGTCGTCGCCTGCTGGGTTACCTGCAGGACATCGACATCAACCGTTACCGCTCGCTCATCGAGCGTCTCGGTCTGCGCCGCTAAGGCTTCGCGCCCAGCGTTCAATCGCGCAAAACATTCTTGGAGAGCCTCCCCACGGTGTGGGGAGGCTCTCGTCATTCCACGGCATCGTGAGGCGCTGACGCCCGGCGCCGGCGTCAGGCGCGGGCGGCGAGCAGGTCGGCGTGCCAGCGCTCGGCGACGTCGGGATGCGCGCGCAGGCGCGACTTGAGGGCGTTCTCGCCGTAGAGGCCGTGAATCGGGTTCGTCGGGTCCTGCGTCACCCCGCGCGCCTGCGCGGCCATCTCCAGCGGCAGTTCGATGAGCGGCAGCCGCGCATCGAGGGCGGGGTTGAAGAAGAAGGGCACCGAGATGCGGTCGTCCGGATGCCGCGGCGAGACGACTCGGTGATTGGTGGCGATGAGATAGCCGCCGGTCGCGTACTCGAGCATCTCGCCGATGTTCACGACGAAGGCTCCCGGCACGGGCGGCGCGTCGACCCATTCGCCGTCACGCTCGACCTGGAGCCCACCCTTGCCGGGCTCGACCCACAGCAGTGTGACGACGCCTGAGTCTTTGTGCGCACCCACGCCCTGCGCGGGCTCGGGGGAGGCCGAGCCGGGGTAGCGCACGATCTTCAGCAGCGTCGAGGGTTCTCCGAAGTGGTCGTCGAAGTATCCTTCGGAGGCGCCGAGGGCGAGCGCCCACGCGCGCAGCAGCTTTCGCGCGACGCCGGTGAGGTGCTCCTGCCACAGCGCGGCGACCTCGCGCAGTTCTGGCTGAGCCGCCGGCCAGAGGTTCGGGCCGATCAGTCGCGCGAAGTCGGGAGCGGCGGGGTCCGTGACCGCCTCCCGTTCCGGCCCGATGTCGATCTGCTCGCGCCAGTCGACCTTTCCCTGGGTGCGTTCCCCGCCCACCCGCGTGTACCCGCGGAAGTGCGGGCTCGTCACGTTCTCGATCGCGAGCTTGTCGGCCTCCGGCAAGGCGAAGAAGTCCCGCGCTGCGCGATGCAGGCGCTGTTCCAGCTCGGGGGTGACGCCGGTGCCGGTGAGATAGAAGAACCCGACGTCGTGCGTCGCCGATCGCAGCTCGTCGCGGAAGCGCGCTGCCGCCGCCGGCCCCGCGTCCAGCAGCGAGAGGTCGAGCACGGGGAGAGTGGGATCGCTCATGAGGCGAGGGTAGGCGTCCTGGTGCCGGCGCCGGCGGCATGTTGCGTCCGGTTACCGGTGTGCGGGTCGGGAATAACCTGGACACTGCGGTGTTGTACGAGATACATTCACTTGCATGGAATGGATGCCGAGGCATCCGGAAGGCGAAGGACACCGTGAACGAGAAGAGCCCGCAGATGCAGTTCGGCATCTTCACCGTCAGCGACATCACGCAGGACCCCACCACGGGCCACACGCCGAGCGAGGCCGAGCGCATCCGCGCCACCGTGGAGATCGCGAAGCACGCCGAAGAGGTGGGCCTGGACGTCTTCGCGCTCGGCGAGCACCACAACCCGCCGTTCTGGTCGTCGTCGCCCACGACGACGCTGGCGTACATCGCCGCCCAGACCGAGCGGCTCATCGTCTCGACCTCGACGACGCTGATCACCACGAATGACCCCGTGAAGATCGCCGAGGACTACGCGATGCTGCAGCACCTCTCCGGTGGCCGCATGGACCTCATGCTCGGCCGCGGCAACACGGGGCCTGTCTACCCCTGGTTCGGCAAGGACATCCGTCAGGGCCTTCCGCTGTCGATCGAGAACTACGCGCTGCTGCACAAGCTGTGGCGTGAGGACGTCGTGGACTGGGAGGGCAAGTTCCGCACCTCGCTGCAGGGCTTCACCGCGACCCCGCGGCCCCTCGACGGCGTCGCGCCCTTCGTCTGGCACGGCTCGATCCGCACGCCCGAGATCGCGGAGCAGGCCGCGTATTACGGCGACGGCTTCTTCGCGAACAACATCTTCTGGCCGGCCGAGCACTACCAGCGCCTCATCGGTCTCTACCGCCAGCGCTGGGAGCACTACGGCCACGGCGCACCGGAGACGGCGATCGTGGGCCTGGGCGGCCAGGCGTTCATGGCGAAGAACTCGCAGGATGCCGTGAACCAGTTCCGTCCGTACTTCGACAACGCCCCGGTGTACGGCCACGGCCCGTCGATGGAGGACTTCACCGAGATGACGCCGCTGACCGTCGGCTCGCCGCAGCAGGTCATCGACCGCTACGCGGGGATGCGCGACATCTTCGGCGACTACCAGCGCCAGCTGTTCCTCATGGATCACGCCGGCCTGCCGCTGAAGACGGTGCTGGAGCAGCTCGACTTCCTCGGCGGCGAGGTCGTGCCGGTGCTGCGCAAGGAGTTCGCGAAGGACCGTCCCGAGAACGTGGCGGACGCCCCGACGCACGCCTCTCTGGTCCGCGCCGCCTACGGCGACGGACCCTCACGCCAGGCGACGCCGCGCGCCAACCGCGGTGACAACCTGAGCGGGCCGTCGCCCTACCAGGACGCCCCCGCCCCCGCCGGTGCCGCGTTCGGAGTGGGGGCGACCCGATGAGCGCGCGTCGCATCGCCGTGGTCTCGGCCGGCCTGTCGAATCCCTCGTCCACGCGCATGCTCGCCGACCGCCTGGCGGCGGCGACGGTCGCGGCGCTGGCTGAGCTGACGGGTCCTGACGGCGCGCCCATCCAGGCCACCGTCGACACGATCGAACTGCGCGATCTCGCACACGACATCACGAACAACCTCCTGACCGGCTTCGCTCCACCCGCGCTGGAGTCGGCCATCAACACGGTCGTGTCGGCTGACGCCCTCATCGTGGTCACCCCGATCTTCTCCACGAGCTACTCGGGGCTGTTCAAGTCGTTCATCGACGTGCTCGACCCCGACGCGCTCACGGGCAAGCCCGTGCTGATCGGCGCCAATGCCGGCACGGCGCGGCATTCGCTCGCGATCGACTACGCCATCCGCCCGCTGTTCGCCTACCTGCACGCCGAAGCCGTCTCGACGGGTGTGTTCGCGGCATCCAGCGACTGGGGCGCCGCAGCCGATCAGGTCGCGCCGCTGAGCTCGCGCGTCGAGCGCGGTGCCCGCGAACTGGCCGAGGCCGTCGCGCGCCGTCAGCCCGCCGGCAGCGACGACCCGTTCGACCCCGCGAACTACCTCGGAGAGGGACGTTCCTTCGGTCACCTGCTCGGCGGTCTCGCCGGGGAGTGACTCCTGACGACGCCCCCGATCACGCTCCGGCGCGATCGGGGGCATCGCCGTCTCAGCCGGCTGCGGCCTCGGCGCGGGCGAGGGCGGATGCCGCGCGCACGAGAGCCAGGTGCGAGAGCGCCTGCGGGGTGTTGCCGGCCTGCCGCTTCTCGGCCACGTCGTACTCCTCGGACAGCAGGCCGACATCGTTCGCGCGGGCACAGGCGCGGTCCATGAGCGCCCGCGCATCGGCGAGACGGCCGCTCGCCGCGTACTGCTCGACGAGCCAGAACGAACACGCCAGGAACGGGTTCTCCGTGCCTTCCAGCCCGTCCACCCCCGACTCGGTGCGATAGCGCAGCACGAGGCCGTCGACCACGAGGGTGCGCTCGATCTCGGCCACGGTGGCCAGCATGCGCGGGTCGTCCGCGGCGCAGAATCCGACCGTCGGAAGCAACAGCAGCGAGGCATCGACCGCGTCCGTCGCGGTGTGCTGCACGAAATGGCCTCGTGGGGAGACTCCGTGAGCGTCGATGTCGGCGCGCACCCGGTCGCGCAGCTGCTCCCAGTGCGCGTCGGGGCCGTGCAGACCGTGTTCGCGCACCGAGCGCACGCCGCGATCGAATGCCGCCCACACCATGGCCCGGGAGTGCACGAAAACCTGCGGCGCACCGCGGATCTCCCAGATGCCCTGATCGGGTTCGTCGATGCGCTCCTCGGCACGGCGCAGCAGCGCGCGCTCCAGCGGCCACGAGATCGCCGACTGCTCGATGCCGGCCGCACGCGCGGCGAACAGGCACGTCATGACCTCACCGGTCACGTCGGCCTGGTACTGCTGCGCCGCACCGTTGCCGATCCGCACGGGCGCGGCACCCCCGTAACCGGGCAGGTCGCCGAGCTCCCGTTCCATGAGGTCGCGCTCGCCGGCGATGCCGTAGACGATCTGCAGGTCGGCCGGGTCGCCCGCGATCGCCCGCAGCAGCCAGCGCTGCCAGTGCGCCACGACGTGCGCGAAGCCCTGGCCGAGCAGCACCTCGATCGTCAGCGAAGCGTCTCGCAACCAGACGAAGCGGTAGTCCCAGTTGCGCTCGCCGCCGAACTGTTCGGGCAGCGACGTGGTGGGTGCGGCGATGATGCCGCCCGTGTCGCGGTGCGTGAGCGCGCGCAAGGTCAACAGCGAACGCACGACGACGTCGCGGTGCGGCCCGTGCACGTCGATGCGTTCGGCCCACGCGCTCCACCATTCGCGCGTGCACTGCAGGGCATCCTCGACGTCCAGCGGGGCGGGGACAGGGCGGTGCGAGGCATGCCAGGTGAGCGTGAGGTCGCGGTGCTCGCCGGCGGCGACGCTCAGCGTGCCGCGGTGCACGTGGTCGGTGGCCGTCAACGGTGCACCGCGCAGGGCCACAGCATCCGGTCCGGCGATCGCCGTCACCTCGGGGGCGTCGGCCGTCCCGGTCTGGCGCACCCACGGCAGCGCGCGGGCGTAGTCGAAGCGCAGTCGCACCTGCTGCTCGAACGCGACGCGGCCGCTGATGCCGACGACGCGGCGCACCAGGTCGACGCGGTGTACGACGTCGAGATGCCGGGGATCGACGGGCAGACAATCGTGCACCTCGGCCACGCCGTCCGCGCTCTCCCAGCGCGTGATAAGGGTGAAGGTGTCGCCGTCGTAGTGCCGTGTCGCCTGCGCGTCGGGATCGGCGGGCCGCAGCGCCCATCGTCCCTGATGGTCGTCGCCGAGGAGGGCGGCGAACACGGATGCCGAATCGAACCGCGGCAGGCACAGCCAGTCGATCGATCCGTCGCGCGAGACCAGCGCCGCCGTGCGGCAGCTGCTCAGGAGCGCGTAATCCTCGATGGGCGTGGGGGAGGGGATCCGGCCCGCGTATGCATCTGCCACGGAATGATTCTGCCCCCTCGCCGCCCCGCACCGGGCGACATAGGGTGTGCACATGGCTGACGTGTCGACACTGGTGATCATCGGGGCAAGCGGCGATCTGACGCAGCGACTGCTGCTGCCGGCGCTCGCCGATCTGCTGCGAGGACAACCGCAACGGCAGCTGCATCTGGTCGGTGTCGGTCGCACCGAGATCAGCGACGCGCAGTGGCGGCGACGTGTGCGGACCGCGTTCCGGGAAGCCGGAGCGGACGATGCCTTCTCCGCTGTCGCGTCGACGCCGTTCATCACGGCCGACGCGACGACCGCCGCGGGCCTGCGCGCGGTGATCGGCGCCGTCCCGGAGGGGCGGCTCGTGCTCTACTTCGCCGTGCCGCCCGCTGCGGCGGCGGCCGCCTGCGCGGCGCTGTCTCCGGCCGATCTGCCCGAGGGGACGATCCTCGCGTTGGAGAAGCCGTTCGGTGAGGACGAAGCCAGCGCGCGTGAACTCAATGCGGTACTGCTGAAGCTGCTGCCCGAGGAGCAGGTCTTCCGCGTCGATCACTTCCTCGGCCGCTCCACCGTTCTCGACGTGCTCGGCGCCCGGTTCGCGAACCGGCTTCTGGAGCCCATCTGGTCAGCGGAGCACATCGAGCGGGTCGAGATCCGCTTCGACGAGACCCTCGGGTTGGAGGGGCGTGCGGGCTTCTACGATCACGCCGGGGCACTCGTCGACATGATCCAAAGCCATCTGCTGCAGGTGATGGCCGTCGTCGCGATGGAGCCCCCCGCGGCCCTCACCGCGACGGACGTGCGTGACGCCACCGCGGCGGTGCTGCGGGCGACGCACGTCTGGGACGACAACGCCGTGCGCTCCTCGCACCGCGCGCGCTACACGGCCGGCACGGCGGGCGAGGAACGGATGCCGTCGTACGTCGACGAGCCGGGCGTCGATCCCGCACGGGAGACCGAGACGCTCGCGCAGGTGCGCGTCGAGGTGCGAAACGCCCGGTGGGCCGGCGTGCCGTTCACCCTGCGATCCGGTAAGGCGCTGGCAGCCAAGCGTGCGGAAGTCGACGTGGTCCTGCGACCCGTGCGCCACCTGCCCGTCGGTTTCACCGGCGATGCGAGCGGAGCCGTCATCCGCTTCGGCCTCGGGCCCGACAAGCTCACGATGCAGATCTCGGTCAACGGCGGCGCGGAGCCGTTCGCCCTGCACCGCGCCACTCTCGAGGCCGCCCTCGGTCTGGGCACGCATGCCGCCTACACGGAGGTGCTCGCCGCGATCCTCGACGGCGACGCCATGCTGGCCGTCCGCGGAGACGCCGCCGAGGAGTGCTGGCGCATCATCCAACCCGTCCGTGATGCGTGGCGACGCGGCGATGTGCCCATGGAGGACTACCCGGCCGGATCGGATGGTCCCGACGGGTGGGCCGCTTCCTGACTCATCTCCAGCGGTACTCGGTCTCCGGCCGTCCGCGCGTGCCGTAGCGGGGGGCGCGATCCACGCGACCGGCATCCGCGAGGTGCTCGAGGTAGCGCCGGGCCGCGACACGCGACATGCCCAGCGCATCGGCTGCTTCGGTCGCCGACAGTCCTCCTCCGTCGCGGACGGCCCGCGATACGCGTTCCAGCGACGCGGGGGACAGCCCCTTCGGCAACGCGATCGTCCCCGTCGGGCGCAGCGCCCCCAGCATCGCATCGATTTCGGATTGGGTCGCCGCTCCGGATGCCGCGCGTGCGCGCTCGCGGTATGCGCGGTACTGCTCCAGCCGGTCGTGGAAGGTCGCGAAGGTGAACGGCTTGACGAGGTACTGCGCCGCGCCGAGGGCGACCACCTGGCGGACGACGTCGGCGTCGCGCACCGAGGTGATGGCGATGACGTCGACGTCGGCGGCACGTGCGCGGACGTGCCGCAGGACGTCGAGGCCGGAGCCGTCGGGCATGGTCATGTCCAGCAGCACGAGATCGATGCGGTCGCGATCGGATGCGTCCAGAATCGCCGTGACCGCGGCCCGTGCGCCCGCGCACTCGGCGACCACCTCGAAACCGTCGACCCGGTCGATGTACGAGCGGTGCAGTTCGAGCGTCAGTGCCTCGTCATCGACGAGCAGCACGCCGATCATGACTGCACCGTCGGCAGGACGACGCGGAACGTCGTCGGGGAGAGATCGACGGCGATCGTCCCGCCGATCTCGTCGATGACGGCGCGCACCAGCGCCAGCCCGATGCCGCGGCCGTCGCTGCCGGTCGGCTTCGTCGAGAACCCTCGCTCGAACATCCGTGCACGCACCTCCTCGTCGGGACCGTCGCCGGAGTCGGAGACGGTGAGCAGCAGTTCGTCCTCCACCGTGCGCGACATGTGCACGCGCACCCACCTCGGCGTCGGCCCGGCGGCCGCGGCATCCAGGGCGTTGTCGATGAGATTGCCGACGAGCGCGACGGCGTCGATCGGGCTGAGAAGCGAACGGGGGGCATCCGCGGCGATGTCGGTCGACCATTCGATGCCGCGTTCCATCGCCTGCGAGGCCTTGCCCAGCAGCAGCGCCCCCACCGTGGGATCGCCGTCTGTGCGGGCAGCGACCTGGTCGACGAGTGCCTGGCTCTGCCGCGCCGAATCCGTCAGGATGCCGATCGCGTCGTCCGTGCGCCCCAGTTCGATCAGCGCGACGGCGGCGTGCATGCGATTGCCATGCTCGTGGGTCTGCGCGCGCAGGGCCTCGCCGAGTGTGCGCATCGACTCGGCGGAGGCCAGGGTGTCGCGGATGGCACCGGCGGGAAGGTCGCCGGCGACCAGACGGGTCGCACGGCGGGCGAGCACCGCACCGGCAAGCCCGGCGCCGACGAGCACGAGGCCGACGGCCGCGACGACGAGCAGGCGTGGCACCACTTGCGCGGTCACCGTCCGGATCGTCACGCCGACCGAGACCCAGCCGACGAGGCGCCCGTCGACCTCGACGGGCACGATCGTGCGCAGCGACGGCCCGAGCGTTCCGCTGAACTCCTCGGTGAGAGGCGCCGGCGAGGCCGGGATGGTGCCGATGTAGTGCTTTCCGATCTGTGCCGGGTCACGATGCGTCACGCGGATGCCGTCGGCATCCATGATCGTGACGAAGTCGACGCCAGCGCCCGACATGACCGCCGTCGCCACCGGCTGCAGCGTGCGGCTGGCGGCGGCGTCGTCGCTCTGCGCGAGGGCCGTAGAGACCTCTCGCAGGTCGGCGAGGGTCGCCGCCACCGCCTGCGTGACACGCTCTGCCTCGGCCCGCGCGGTGCGCTGCGCCTCCAGCACCAGCAGCCCGGCAGTTGCCAGAGCCAGCACGAGAGCGGCGCCGGCCAGCCACAGGAAGATCCGGGACGCGGCGCTGCGTCCGATCCTTCGGGTCATGGCGTCCTCGGCAGTCGATGGCGGGTCGTCGGGTCGTCCCAGCCGCGTATCGGAGCGGCCGCCGGGACCAATACGACCACAAGTGAACCACGAGGGGGCCCGCACTGCACTCTGTGCGTGTGGCCGCCAGCGTCGGCAGCCCCCGAACAACGACCCGTTCACACCTGGAGGCGGACATGGCCCTCACATCATCTTTCAAGCTCCCCGGCTACAACTGGCGCCGCGGCAAGAGCTCGTGGGACAAGCACACCTGGCTCTATGTGGCGGTGATCATCGCGGTGGTCCTGGGAGCCGTCGTCGGTCTCGCCTGGCCGGACTTCGCGAAGGGGCTCGAGCCGGTCGGCAAGGCCTTCGTCAACCTCATCAAGATGATGATCGCGCCGATCATCTTCTGCACCATCGTGGTCGGCGTCGGATCGATCGCGAAGGCCGCCACGGTCGGAAAGATCGGCGGACTCGCCCTGCTCTACTTCCTCGTGATGTCGACGTTCGCGCTGGCGATCGGCCTCGTCGTCGGCAACATCATCCATCCGGGCGAAGGCCTGAACATGGCCGGCGCCACCTACGACGCCGGCAAGTCCACCGAGGCCACAGACACCGTGAGCTTCCTCCTCGGGATCATTCCCACGACGTTCTTCAGCGCCTTCACCGGCCCGAGTGTCCTGCAGGTGCTGTTCATCGCGCTGCTGGTGGGCTTCGCGCTGCAGCAGCTCGGGAAGAAGGGTGAGCCGATCATGTTCGCCGTCAAGCAGCTGCAGGTGCTCGTTTTCCGCATCCTCGGCATGATCCTGTGGCTCGCCCCGATCGGGGCGTTCGGCGCGATCGCGGCGGTCGTCGGCAAGACCGGCGTCTCGGCCATCGTGAGCCTCGGCATCCTGATGATCGCCTTCTACATCACGTGTGCGGTCTTCATCATCGGAGTGCTCGGGTCGCTGCTGTACGTCGTCACCCGCGTCAACATCTTCAGCCTGATCAAATACCTGGCTCGCGAGTACCTCCTCATCATCGGCACGAGCTCCTCCGAGTCGGCGCTGCCGCGTCTGATCGGCAAGATGGAGCACATCGGCGTATCCAAGCCGGTCGTCGGCATCACGGTGCCCACCGGGTACTCGTTCAACCTGGACGGCACCGCGATCTATCTGACGATGGCGTCGCTGTTCATCGCCACCGGGATGGGGATGCCGATGTCGATCCCCGAGCAGATCGGCCTACTGGTGTTCATGATCATCGCCTCCAAGGGCGCTGCGGGCGTGACCGGTGCGGGCCTGGCGACTCTCGCCGGCGGTCTGCAGGCGTTCCGTCCCGATCTGGTCAACGGCGTCGGCGTCATCGTCGGCATCGACCGCTTCATGTCCGAGGGTCGCGCCGTCACCAACTTCACCGGCAACGCCGTGGCCACCCTCCTCATCGGCACCTGGACGAAGCAGATCGACCGCGACCGCGTGCGCGATGTGCTCTCCGGACGCATCCCGTTCGACGAGGCCACCCTCACCGGCGACGGGCACGATGGCATGTCCACCGACACCGCGGCCGTCGGCACGCAGGGCCTGGAGGAGGCTGCGATCGCCGAGGCCGAGGCGAAGCAGGAGCGCGCACGTCAGCGCGCCGGGGTGCGCTGACCCGATCTGCACGCACCGGTGCCGCGCTCCCGATCATGTGTCGGGGGCGCGGCGCCGTTGTGCGCGGGTGACGATGGCGTCCGTCGCCGCGCCGAGCGCGATCGCCACCACGATCGAGGCGATCACGGCGGCGACGGTGCCGCCCGGGATGATGGCCGCGACGGCCGCGCCGAGCAACGCCTGGTAGAGCGCCCACGCGCTCGCCGCAGGCGCTGCCAGCAGCAGGTAGCGCCGCAGCGGCATCCGTGAGGCACCCGCGACGAGGTTCACGGCGAGGCGGGCGAACGGGATGAAGCGGGCCGTGAACATCATCGTGGCACCGCGGCGGTCCAGCGCGGTTCGCGCCGTACCGAAGGCCGCCGCCACTCTGGGCCCGCGCATCCAGCGCCACCGCTCGAGCCCCGCCGTGCGGCCGACGAGATAGCAGCCGAGGTCTCCGGTCAGCGCGGCCGCCGCCGCGACGACGATGACGGCGGTGAGCGGGGGAGAGCCTTCCGCGACGGCGAGGGCGCCGAGCGTCGTGACGGCAGCCTCGCCCGGGATGACGACGAGGAAGGCGTCACCGACGACGAGGAGCGCCATCGCGGGGAGGGCCCACGGGCTCTGGGCGAGGGCCTGCAACCACGCGTCGCTCACTCCCTCGGAGTATCACGCCGTCATGAACGCGCGGGGAACGGCGTGTGCGGCGGTGACGTCGGGGTGGCCGCCACGGGACCGTTCGGCGAACACTGCGTTCCGGCGCCCGATTCGGCCCCGTCACCGGCCCCGCAGCCGCGACGCTGGACCCATGAGAGTCGCGTTCGTCGCCGAGTCGTTCCTGCCTCACATGAACGGGGTCACCGGTTCGGTGCTGCAGTCCGTCCGCCACCTCACCGCGAGCGGACACGAGGCTCTCGTCGTCGCCCCCGGCGCACCGGGGGCACGCTCCGACGCGCAGACGCGCCTGCTGCCCTCGATGCCACTGCCGGGCTACCCCCAGGTGCGTGTGGCGTTCGGGCGCACCGGTACCCTGGCCGGCATCCTGCGGGACTACCACCCCGACGTCGTCCACCTCGCCTCGCCGTTCGTGTTGGGCTGGCGCGCCGTCGCGGCGGCGGCGAGCCTGGAGCTGCCGACCGTGGCCGTCTACCAGACCGATGTCATCGCCTATGCCAGAAAGTACGGTCTGCCGCGGGCGACGGCCCTCACCGCGGCGCACGTCGCCCGCCTGCACGCCCGCGCGACGCTCACCCTCGCCCCGTCCTCGGCGGCGCTCTCGCAACTCGATGAGCTCGGCGTCGATCGCACCCGCCTCTGGGGCCGCGGTGTCGACACCGAACGCTTCCACCCCGGCCGTCGCAGTGACGCGTGGCGCCAGTGGATCGCTCCGGGCGAGGTCATCGTCGGCTACGTGGGGCGACTCGCTCCCGAGAAGCAGGTGGAGGATCTGGCCGTGATCGCCGGGATGCCGGGTGTGCGGCTGGTCATCGTCGGCGACGGTCCCGCGCGTGCCCGGCTGGAGCGTGCGCTGCCGGGCGCGGTGTTCCTCGGACACCTCTCCGGGATCGAGCTCGCCCAGGCGGTGGCCGGCTTCGACGTCTTCGTGCACCCGGGGGAGAGCGAGACGTTCGGTCAGACGATCCAGGAAGCACACGCCAGTGGGGTTCCCGTGGTGGCCACGGGACGCGGCGGCCCCGTCGACCTGGTCCGCTCCAGCGTGGACGGCTGGCTCTATCGCCCCGGCGACCTCGACGATCTGCACGACCGTGTGCGCGATCTCGTCGGCGACGCGACCAAGCGGCAGGCGTTCGGGACGGCGGCACGCGCGGGCGTCGAAGAGCGCACCTGGCCCGCGCTCGTCGACACTCTTCACACCTACTACCTCGAGGCGCAGCAGCTGCACGGGGCCGGTCTTTCGACGGCGCGCGCAGCGCGGGTGCGCCCGGCATCCATCGCTCCTGCCCGCCCGCCGCGGTCGTGGAGCCGCGTCGTGGCACTCGGCGATTCGCTCACCGAAGGTTTGTGCGACACGTCCCGCATGCCCGAGGGTCAGTACCGGGGATGGGCCGACCGTCTGGCGACGCTCCTCGCGCAGCGCTCGTCGTCGACGGTGCGCTACGCGAACCTCGCCGTCCGCAGTCGCCGGGTGCGCGATCTGCTCGACGAGCAGCTGCCGCGGGCGCTCGAGCTCGCTCCGGATCTGACCACCGTGCTGATCGGCGCGAACGACCTCGTGTCGCATCGCGCCGATCCGGACGTGCTCGCCGATCGGCTGGACTACGCCGTCGGTGTGTTGCGGGCCGCCGGCAGCGATGTGCTGCTGGTGACGCCGTTTCTTCCCGCTCGTCGTGCGTCGGGGCTGTTCGCGCGGCGCTTCGCCCGGTTCGCCGAGCGCCTGCGCGAGACGGCGACGGTACACGGGGCATTCCTCCTCGACCTCGACATCGACCCGGACGTCGGGGAACTCGAGAAGTGGTCGCACGACAAGGTGCACCTGAGCTCACGAGGCCACCGCTTCGTCTCCTACCGCGCCGCGGAGGTGCTCGGGGTGCCGGATGTCGAAGCGCTCGGGGCGCTCGATGCCGCTCTGCACGCGGAAGAGGATCGTCCGGTCTCGGGGACCTGGCTCACGCGCGACGCCTTGCCCTGGGTGTGGCGGCGCCTGCGCGGCCGCACGGCAGGTGACCAGATCACCGCGAAGCACACCGATTACATCGAGCTTCCGGCCGGAGGATCGAGCGCGCGGACCCCCGCGCCACAGTCCTGAGGCGAGCGAGCGGCTGCGGCGGAGTCAGCCGCTCTTGCGGCGGAACTCCCGCTTGGCGACTGCGCCGTGGCTGGCGTGCACCGACGAGTCTCCGTCGAGGTGCGCCTCACCCGAGCGGTGCTGCGCGTTCTTCTTGTCGAGCGCCTCCTTGAACTTGCGCTTCATCTCATCGGATGCCGAGGTGTCGTGGGTGCTCATACCGTCAACCATACGCACGCCGAGGTGCGACTGATAGGGTTGAGCAGGTTGCCGTGGATCTTCCGCGGCATCCGGAGCAGGCCGGCAGGAAGCTGGTCCCCTGTGGTGGGTTCCCGTTCGATGAGATCCGATGCGAACGGTGGCTTTCTACTGGTGGCCAGCGCTGATCGTCCCGGCGGCGCCGCACGCGGAGCCGCCGCGCGTCTGGATCTGCCTGTTCCTGCTCCTTCGCACGATCTCGTGCGCGAGACGCGCGCGCGAGTCTAAACAAAGAAGGAGAGACCTCTTGGAAGGTCCAGAAATCACCGCCGCCGAAGCCGTTCTCGACAACGGCCGATTCGGCACCCGCACGATCCGGTTCGAGACCGGACGACTGGCGCAGCAGGCACAGGGTGCCGTTGCCGCCTACCTCGACGAAGAGACCATGCTGCTGTCGGCCACCAGTGCGGGCAAGCACCCGCGTGAGGGCTTCGACTTCTTCCCGCTGACCGTCGACGTCGAAGAGCGTTCGTACGCCGCCGGCAAGATCCCCGGTTCGTTCTTCCGTCGCGAGGGTCGGCCCTCCACCGAGGCGATCCTCGTGTGCCGCCTCATCGACCGCCCGCTGCGTCCGTCGTTCGTCGACGGCCTGCGCAACGAGGTCCAGATCGTCGTGACCGTCCTGAGCATCGCCCCGGGCGAGTTCTACGACGCGCTGGCGATCAACGCGGCATCCCTGTCGACGCAGATCTCCGGTCTGCCCTTCTCCGGCCCCATCGCCGGTGTCCGCCTCGCGCTCATCCCGGGCCACGGCGAGCACGCCGACCAGTGGGTCGCGTTCCCGACGGCCGCTCAGGTCGAGGAGGCCGTGTTCGACCTGATGGTCGCCGGTCGCGTCCTCGAGGACGGCGACGTCGCGATCATGATGGTCGAGGCCGAGGCGACCGAGAACAGCTGGAACCTCATCAAGGCCGGCGCGACCAAGCCCAGCGAGGAGATCGTCGCGCAGGGTCTGGAGGCCTCCAAGCCCTTCATCAAGGAGCTCGTCGCCGCGCAGAACGTCATCGCGAACACCGCGGCCAAGGAGATCCAGCCCTACCCGGTCTTCCCGGCGTACGCGAAGGAGACCTACGACTTCGTCGCCGGACGCGCCTACGACCGCCTCGTGCCGGTCTACCAGATCGCCGACAAGATCGAGCGCCAGAACGCCGACGACGCCGTCAAGGACGACGTCAAGGCGCAGCTCGTGGCCGCCGTCGAGGCGGGCGAGCTGCCCGAGAGCGCCCTGGCCGAGTTCGGTGCCGCGTACAAGTCGGTCACCAAGCTCATCGTCCGCAGCCGCATCCTCACGGAGGGCGTGCGCATCGACGGCCGCGGTCTGGCGGACATCCGTCCGCTGGATGCCGAGGTGCAGGTCATCCCGCGCGTGCACGGCTCCGCGATCTTCCAGCGCGGCGAGACCCAGATCCTGGGTGTCACGACGCTGAACATGCTGAAGATGGAGCAGCAGATCGACTCGCTGTCGCCCACGACGAGCAAGCGCTACATGCACCACTACAACTTCCCGCCGTACTCGACCGGTGAGACCGGTCGCGTCGGCTCGCCGAAGCGTCGCGAGATCGGGCACGGCTTCCTCGCCGAGCGCGCCCTCGTGCCGGTGCTGCCCAGCCGCGAGGAGTTCCCCTACGCGATCCGTCAGGTCTCCGAGGCTCTCGGCTCCAACGGCTCGACGTCGATGGGCTCGGTCTGCGCCTCGACGCTGTCGCTGCTCAACGCGGGTGTGCCGCTGCGCGCCCCCGTGGCCGGCATCGCGATGGGCCTGGTCTCCGACCAGGTCGACGGCCAGACCCGCTATGCGGCGCTGACCGACATCCTCGGCGCCGAGGATGCCCTCGGCGACATGGACTTCAAGGTCGCGGGCACGAGCGAGTTCGTCACGGCGATCCAGCTCGACACGAAGCTCGACGGCATCCCGTCGTCGGTGCTCACGGCCGCGCTGACGCAGGCCAAGGACGCGCGCATGACGATCCTGAACGTCCTCAACGCCGCCATCGACGGACCGGACGAGATGGCGCCGACCGCGCCGCGCGTCATCAGCGTGCAGATCCCCGTCGACAAGATCGGTGAGCTGATCGGCCCGAAGGGCAAGACGATCAACGCGATCCAGGACGAGACCGGCGCGCAGATCTCCATCGAGGAGGACGGCACCGTCTACATCGGCGCGACCGATGGCCCGTCGGCGGAGGCCGCGCGCGCTCAGGTCAACGCGATCGCCAACCCCACCAACCCGGAGGTGGGCGAGCAGTTCCTCGGAACCGTCGTCAAGCTCGCGGCGTTCGGTGCCTTCATCTCGCTGCTGCCCGGCAAGGACGGCCTGCTGCACATCAGTGAGGTGCGCAAGCTCGCCGGTGGCAAGCGCGTCGAGAACGTCGAAGACGTGCTCGGCGTCGGCCAGAAGCTGCTCGTCAAGATCACCAAGATCGACGACCGCGGCAAGCTGTCCCTCGAGCCGGTGCTCGAAGAGGCCGCCGACCAGGAAGGCCGTGCGGCGGCCAGCGAAGGCCCGGAGGCCCCCGCCGAAGGCTGAGTGCTTCGTCGCCCGGCGCTGAGGGGTGCACCCTTGAGCGTGCCGCGGCGGCGACCCGGACACGGATGCCCGCTTCCTCCCGTCTCGGAGGGGCGGGCATCCGTTCGTTCATCCGGTGTCCACCGGATGGGGGACACCGCCCCCGCGCACAGCGACGCCGTGACGCAAGCGTTATGGAATGTTTACCGTTCGTTGGGCTCAATGCGCGGACCGTACCCGCGTCTGCCCTACCCTCGGAACTACGCATCGGGGGGTGGGTAGACAAGAAGAGCGACACCGCATCCGCGGTTCGTGAAGGGGGTGAACGGATGGGTTACTTCGGTATCGGCGCGACACCGACGGCCGTCAGAACAGCGCCGCCCGCGCACCCCTCCGCTCCCATTCCCGTTCAGGGGGCACCCGTGGGAGCCGGCATCCGCGTTCCGCTCGGCGAGTCCGGGCTTGAGGTCTTTCCGTTCCTCCTCGGTGCCGCCGAGTTCGGCTGGCACGTCGATCTCACCGCCGCGCACGGCATCCTCGACGCGTACCGTGCCCGGGGCGGCAATGCCGTGCACACGTCCGACGGTTACGCGGCGGGGCGCAGCGAGCACATCGTCGGGCAATGGATGCAGCGTCGCGGCATCCGCGACGACATCGTCGTCGCCGTTCGCGTCGGCGCCAACCCCGACCACCCCGGGCTCGGTCCGGTGAACCTCATCCGGGCTGTCGAAGCGTCGCTCACGCGGTTGCACACGGACCGGATCGATCTGCTGTACCTCGACGCACTGTCCGATGACGCGACCACTCTCGAGGACACTCTGGCCACGGTGGAATGGCTGATCGAGTCGGGAAAGGTGCGCGCCGTCGGCGCCTACGGTCATACGGCCGCCCAGCTGGTCGAAGCCCGGATTCTCGCCTCGGCGGGCTACCCCCGCTTCACGGTGCTCGATGTCCCGTACAACATCTTGCGGCAGTCGGAGTTCGAGGGAGACCTGCGTCTCGTGGCCAGCGCCCAGGGCATCGCCGTGACGCCGTCGCAGGCGCTCGAGCACGGTTACCTCGCCGGCGTACATCGCGACCGTGCTCAGGTGGCGTATTCGGTTCGCGGCATCCAACTGGCGGCGGCCATGAACCGGCGCGGATCGCGAACGCTCCGTGCGCTGGACCGCATCGGTGACGAACTCGCGGTGCCGCCGTCGGCCGTCGCCATCGCCTGGCTGCTGGCGCAGCGCGCCGTCGTCGCCCCGATCGTGAACGTCTTCGCGGTGAGCCACGTCGACGAGCTGGTGCAGGGCGTGGGGGCGCGGCTCAGCCGCTCTCACCTGGGCGAGATCGCACGCGCCACGCAGTAGAGGGTGGCGTGTCGCCCGGTGTCAAGACCCGGGGCGACGGCGACGGCCTGACGTAGGCTGGGAGCTGCCCCACCCCCAGGCGAGACGAGTATGACGTGACGCATTACCTGTACCTCGTGCGACACGGAGAGCATCTCGACGCGGAGCACGGACTCGAAGACGGCCCGCTGTCGCCGCGGGGTCGACGCCAGGCGGAGCTTCTCGCCGACCGGCTGTCCGGCGTGCCGCTGGATGCCGTGTGGCACTCGCCTCTGGAGCGCGCGGCCGAGACGGCCCGCGCGGTGGCAGGTCGCCTCCCCTCGGTGACTCCGAAGCCCTCGGCGCTGCTGTTCGACTGCATTCCCACCGGGATGCTGCCCGAGACGCCGTCGATCTACGAGCCGTTCTTCGGCTCCTACACCGAGGCCGAGATGGACGCCGGGCGCGCACAGATGGGGGATGCGGTCGCCGAGTTCCTCGTTCGCAAACCCGCCGCCCATGAGCTGCTCATCACCCACAACTCCGTCATCGCCTGGTTCGTCCGTGAGGTGCTCGACGCCCCGGACTGGCGATGGATGACGATCAATCAGGCGCACTGCGGTCTCACGGTGCTCGCCCAGCGCAAGGGCCGGCCGTGGGCTCTTGTGACCCACAACGACCTCGCCCATCTGCCGATGGAGCTGCGTACGGGCCTGCCCGAGGTTCCTCCGGTCTGAGCGAACGCGGGATGAGCGGCGACCGCTTCCGGGGCCCGGCATCCGCCGCTGCGCGAGCGGTCGTCCGCGTTCACAACTCCGGAGATTCTCGCCGGGCCGTCGGGACGCCTGCGCCCCCGCACGGAAACCCGGGCGCGAGTCGACGAAACTCCGGAGTTGTGAACAGGCCGCGTGCGCGCCACCAGGCCACGGCCTCCACGAGTTCCGTGACGTCGTGTTCCGCAGCGGGCATGTCGACATCTTCCACGCGCCTCGGCCGGTCAGCCGACGCAGACGCCCGAGCTCAGAGCACCTTGCCGTACCAGCGGGTCGCGTTCGGGTTGTCGTTGTAGGGCTCGATGGCGGTGAAACCCGAGCGCGCGTAGAGCGCGCCGGCGGCCTCCAGCGTGTGGTGGGTGTCGAGCACGAGCTCTGCCGCGCCGAACGCGCGGGCCCGCTCCTCGAGCGCGTCCAGCAGAAGCCGACCCCAGCCGCGACCGCGGGTGCGCGGCTGCAGGTACAGATGCTTGACCTCGTACCGCACGCCCGCCGGTCCGTCCTCGACCCTGCGGATGCCGCCGCACCCGGCATCCGCCCCGTCATCGTCGACGAGCACGAGAAAGACGCCTGCCGGCGGCGTGAAGACGGATGCCGCGGGGAGGACCGGACGGTACGCCTGCCCCTGAGGGAACGCGTCGGCACGCATCCGGAAGTACTCCTCCAGCAGGGCATGTGCGCGCGGGTCGTCGGCGGCGAGGGGGTCGAGCAGCACCATCCCTCGAGCGTAACCGTGTCGGCCGCACGGCCTAGGCTGGAACCATGACGACGAGAGTGGCCCTCGTGGGCGGCACCGGCAAGCTCGGTGCGATCATCGCCGGCGTGATCGACGAGCTCGACGACTTCGAGACGGTGGCCGTTCTCGGGTCGGCGAGCGATCTCGCCGAGATCGACGCGGCCGATCTCGTCGTCGATGCGTCGACGCCCGGTGTGTCGATCGATGTCGTCCGCGCGGCGATCGAACGCGGGAAGAACGTGCTCGTCGGCACCTCGGGCTGGTCGACCGAACGGATCGCGCTGGTGCGCCCCCTCGTCGAAGCGGCGGGGACGGGGGCGGTTTT